>NZ_JBSGIV010000035.1:0-73506 GCF_053605225.1 Micromonospora sp. NPDC003944 | reverse complement strand
CCCCCGGTTTGGTTCCCCCGCACGTTGTCGGACCGTCGTCGCGATAACGCTGCGTACCCATAGAGTCACATCTTCGCGGTGCTGCGACAGCTCAGGAGGCGAAGAACGCCCGAGGGTCGGCCACCAGCACACCGTGCTCGGTGAGCCGCTCGATCAGACCCGACGGTGAGGCGTCGTAGACGATCGCGAGCGCCCGCAGGTCGTCGGCGCGGATGGAGAGCACCCGACCGTTGTAGTCGCCGCGCTGCTGCTGGATGGCGCGGGCGTAGCGGGCGACGTAGGCCAGGTCCTCGGAGGCCTCGTCGTAGAGCCGCTCCAGGTCCAGGACAATCTTGCTGGTGGGCTCGTGCCGGACACCACTGCCGTCAGGCAGCAGCTCCGAGACGGGTACGCGGTAGAACTCGGCCAGTTCGGCCAGACGGGACACCGTCACGGCCCGGTCGCCACGCTCGTACGAGCCGACCACCACGGCCTTCCACCGCCCGTTCGACTTCTCCTCCACCCCCTGCAGGGACAGACCCTGCTGTTGGCGGATGGAGCGCAGGCGGGCGCCCAGAGACTTGGCGTATTCAGAGGGCATTCGGACACTCCCAGTGCTGCTCGGGGTTCTCCCGTCGATCGCTACGGAGCGTGACGGTACGGGGAATGCGACACGTGGTCAAGTGGTCGTGACCCTACCGTTGAGGAGCCTCCGCGAAGTTATCCCCTATTCGGGTACCTGATCCGGTGGTCAGCGGCCGCCGTCCGGCACGCCGGTGACCACTGGTAACGTGGCGGAAGCCCCGGCCCAGGTCTGCTGAGCGGTCCGGCCGGAGGTGCCCGACATCCTTTAACGACCCGTCCCGTGAGGCGGGGAAGGAGGTCCGCCGTGGCGTACCCACCGGCTGCCCGTTCGTCACCACCGCGACAACCCTCGGTGAAGGTGATTCTCGCCAGCGCCGACGTGCAGCGCGTGGTCGACCGCATCGCTCACCAGATCTTGGAGAAGACCCAGGGCGCCGCCAACACGGTGTTTCTTGGGATTCCCACCCGGGGGACCCCGCTCGCCCGGCGGCTCGCTGACCGGATCAGCGCCTTCGAGGACGTCGTCGTCCCGGTCGGTGTGCTCGACATCACGCTCTACCGCGACGATCTCCGTCGGCACGCCACCCGCGCGGTGGGCCCGACCGAGTTGCCCCCGGGTGGCATCGACGGCAAGCGGGTCGTTCTCGTCGACGACGTGCTCTTCTCCGGCCGCACCGTCCGGGCCGCGCTGGACGCGCTCAACGACGTGGGGCGCCCGGCCTCGGTGCAGCTCGCCGTCCTGGTCGACCGGGGCCACCGCGAGCTGCCGATCCGCGCCGACTACGTCGGCAAGAACATCCCGACCTCGCTGGCCGAGAGCGTCAAGGTGACGCTCGCCGAGATCGACGGGACGGACGAGGTCAAGCTCTACGGGGGAGCCAGCTCATGATCAGACATCTGCTCTCCGGCGGCGACCTGGACGCCGACACCGCCACCGAGATCCTGGACACCGCCGCCGAGATGGCCACCGTCGCCGGTCGGGAGATCAAGAAGCTGCCGGCGCTGCGCGGCCGGACCGTGGTGAACCTCTTCTACGAGGACTCCACGCGTACCCGGATCTCCTTCGAGGCGGCGGCGAAACGGCTCAGCGCCGACGTGATCAACTTTTCCGCGAAGGGGTCCAGCGTCACCAAGGGCGAGAGCCTGAAGGACACCGCGTTGACCCTGCAGGCCATGGGCGCGGACGCCGTGGTCGTCCGCCACCCCGCCTCCGGTGCGCCGCACCGCCTGGCCAACTGGGTGGACGGGTCCGTGGTCAACGCCGGTGACGGCACCCACGAGCACCCCACCCAGGCGTTGCTCGACGCGTACACCATGCGGGCCCGGCTGGGTCGGCTCGCCGGCCTGTCGGTCGCGGTGGTCGGGGACGTGCTGCACTCCCGGGTCGCCCGCTCCAACGTGCTGCTGCTCTCCACCCTCGGCGCCAAGGTCACCCTGGTCGGTCCGCCGACCCTGATCCCGGTCGACATCGCGGGCGCTCTCGCTTCCGGCACCGACGTCTCCTACGACCTCGACGACGTCCTGCCGAACGTGGACGTGGTCATGATGCTGCGCGTGCAGCGGGAGCGGATGAACGACTCCTACTTCCCCTCCGCGCGCGAGTACGCCCGCCGCTACGGGCTGGACGCCCCGCGGATGCGCCGGCTGCCCGAACACGCGATCGTCATGCACCCCGGCCCGATGAACCGGGGGATGGAGATCACCCCCGAGGTCGCCGACTCACCCCGCTCCACAATCGTCGAACAGGTCACCAACGGGGTCTCCGTGCGGATGGCTGTCCTGTACCTGCTGCTCGGAGGGAACAACCGGTGACCGCGTACCTGATCACCAACGTGAGCGTCGTCGGCGCCGCGCCGACCGACCTGCTGATCCGCGACGGCGTGGTCGCCGAGGTCGGGCCCGGCCTGTCCGCGCCGGACGCCACAGTCGTCGACGGCACCGGCCTGGTCGCCCTGCCCGGCCTCGTCGACCTGCACACCCACCTGCGCGAACCCGGCCGGGAGGACGCCGAGACCGTCGAGTCCGGTTCCCGGGCGGCGGCGCTTGGCGGCTACACGGCGGTCTGCGCGATGGCCAACACCTCCCCGGTGGCGGACACCGCCGGTGTGGTCGAGCAGGTCTGGCGGCTCGGCCGGGAGGCCGGCCTGGTCGACGTGCAGCCGATCGGCGCGGTCACCGTCGGGCTGGCCGGCGAGCGGCTTGCCGAGCTGGGCGCGATGGCCGACTCGGCGGCCCGGGTGCGGATCTTCTCCGACGACGGGCACTGCGTCGCCGACCCGAAGCTGATGCGCCGGGCCCTGGAGTACGTCAAGGCGTTCGACGGGATCATCGCCCAGCACGCCGAGGAGCCCCGGCTCACCGAGGGCGCCCAGATGCACGAGGGCGAGGTCTCCACCCGGCTCGGCCTGATCGGTTGGCCGGCGGTCGCCGAGGAGGCGATCATCGCCCGGGACGTGCTGCTCGCCGAGCACGTGGGCAGCCGACTGCACGTCTGCCACGTCTCCACCGCCGGCAGCGTCGAGGTGCTGCGCCAGGCCAAGGCCCGCGGGGTACGCGTCACCGCCGAGGTGACCCCGCACCACCTGCTCCTCACCGACGAGCGTGCGGAGAGCTACGACCCGGTGTTCAAGGTCAACCCGCCGCTGCGGACGGCCGCCGACATCGCCGCGCTGCGCGCCGCCCTCGCCGACGGGGTGATCGACGTGATCGCCACCGACCACGCCCCGCACGCCGTGGAGGACAAGGAGTGCGAGTGGGCGTACGCCCGGCCGGGGATGCTCGGCCTGGAGACGGCGCTCTCCATCGCGCTGGACGTGCTCGGCCCCCAGTGGGACCTGATCGCCGAGCGGATGTCCCGCACCCCGGCACGGGTCGCCGGCCTCACCGGGCACGGTGTCGACCCCGCGCCGGGTGTGCCGGCCAACCTGACCCTGATCGACCCGGCCGCCCGCCGCACCATCGAGCCGACGGAGCTGGCCAGTCGTAGTCGCAACACCCCGTACGCCCGCATGACGCTGCCAGGTCGCATCGTGGCGACCTTCCTGCGCGGCGAGCCGACGGTCCTGGACGGAAAGGCTGTCAAGTGAGTAAGCGCAGACCCGCGATCCTCGTCCTCGAGGACGGGCGCACGTTCCCCGGTGAGGCGTACGGCAGCGTCGGAGAGACCTTCGGCGAGGCGGTCTTCAACACCGGCATGACCGGTTATCAGGAGACCCTGACCGACCCCTCCTACCACCGTCAGGTGGTGGTGCAGACCGCGCCGCACATCGGCAACACCGGCGTCAACGGCGAGGACGACGAGTCCGGCCGGATCTGGGTGGCCGGCTACGTCGTGCGTGACCCGGCCCGGGTCGGCTCGAACTGGCGGGCCACCGGTGGTCTCGAGGACCGCCTCGCCACCGAGGGTGTGGTGGGCATCAGCGGAGTGGACACCCGGGCGCTGACCCGGCACCTGCGTGAGCGGGGCGCCATGCGCGTCGGCATCTCCAGCATCGACAACGACCCGCAGAGCCTGCTGGCCCGGGTCCGCCAGGCCCCGCAGATGGTCGGCGCGGACCTGTCCGCCGAGGTGAGCACCGTCGAGCCGTACGTCGTCGAGGCCGTGGGCGAGCGCCGGTTCACGGTGGCCGCCCTGGACCTGGGCATCAAGCGCAACGTGCCGCGCCGGCTGGCCACCCGTGGGGTGACCACCCACGTACTGCCGGCGTCGTCGAGCATCGACCAGATGCTCGCCACCGGCGCCGACGCGATCTTCCTGTCGCCCGGTCCGGGCGACCCGGCCACCGCCGACGCCCCGGTGGCGCTGGCCCGGGAGGCGCTGCGCCGGGAGGTGCCGCTGTTCGGCATCTGCTTCGGCAGTCAGATCCTCGGTCGGGCGCTCGGCTTCGGCACCTACAAGCTGGGCTACGGCCACCGGGGGATCAACCAGCCGGTGCTCGACCGGGTCACCGGCAAGGTCGAGGTGACAAGCCACAACCATGGCTTCGCGGTCCAGGTGCCCGGTGCCGGCGTCGGCGCTGTCGTTCCCGACCAGATGATCGACACCGACTTCGGCGGCGTTCAGGTGTCGCACGTCTGCCTCAACGACAACGTGGTCGAGGGGCTGCGGGCGATCGACGTGCCCGCCTTCACCGTCCAGTACCACCCGGAGGCGGCGGCGGGCCCGCACGACGCGGACTACCTCTTCGACCGTTTCGCCGAGCTGATCGGCAGCCGGACCCACAGCAAGGGGCGCAGCAATGCCTAAGCGGACCGATCTCAAGCACATCCTCGTGATCGGCTCCGGGCCGATCGTCATCGGGCAGGCCTGCGAGTTCGACTACTCCGGCACCCAGGCCTGCCGGGTGCTGCGCAGCGAGGGGATCCGGGTCAGCCTGGTCAACTCCAACCCGGCGACGATCATGACGGACCCGGAGTTCGCCGACGCGACATACGTCGAGCCGATCACCCCGGAGTTCGTGGAGCTGGTCATCGCCAAGGAGCGCCCGGACGCGATCCTGGCGACCCTCGGCGGGCAGACCGCGCTGAACACGGCCGTCGCCCTGCACGAGGGCGGCGTCCTGGAGAAGTACGGCGTGGAGCTGATCGGCGCGAACATCGACGCCATCAACCGGGGCGAGGACCGGCAGCTGTTCAAGGAGATCGTGGCGAAGGCCGGCGTACGGCTGGGCGTCGACGACCCGACCGCCCTGGTGCCCCGCTCCCGGGTCTGCCACTCGATGGACGAGGTCGAGGCGACGGTCGCCGAGCTGGGCCTGCCGGTGGTGATCCGGCCGTCGTTCACCATGGGTGGTCTGGGCTCCGGCATGGCGCACACCCCGGAGGACCTGGCCCGCATCGCGGGCGACGGCCTGTCCGCCAGCCCGGTGCACGAGGTCCTCATCGAGGAGAGCGTGCTCGGCTGGAAGGAGTACGAGCTCGAGCTGATGCGCGACCGGCACGACAACGTGGTGGTGGTCTGCTCGATCGAGAACATCGACCCGATGGGTGTGCACACCGGCGACAGCGTCACCGTGGCGCCGGCCATGACGCTCACCGACCGGGAGTACCAGCGCCTGCGTGACCTGGGCATCGCCGTGCTCCGTGAGGTCGGGGTGGACACCGGTGGCTGCAACATCCAGTTCGCGGTCAACCCGGTCGACGGCCGGATCGTCGTGATCGAGATGAACCCCCGGGTGTCGCGGTCCTCGGCACTGGCCTCCAAGGCGACCGGCTTCCCGATCGCGAAGATCGCCGCGAAGCTGGCCATCGGTTACACCCTCGACGAGATCCCCAACGACATCACCCTGAAGACGCCGGCGGCGTTCGAGCCGACCCTCGACTACGTGGTGGTGAAGATCCCCCGGTTCGCGTTCGAGAAGTTCCCCGGCGCGGACCCGGAGCTGACCACCACCATGAAGTCGGTGGGTGAGGCGATGAGCCTCGGGCGCAACTTCACCGAGGCGCTGAACAAGGCGATGCGCTCGATGGAGACCCGATCATCTGGTTTCTGGACCACTCCAGACCCGGAGGGGGCCACCCGCTCGGACACCCTCGCCGCGTTGCGGATCCCGCACGACGGCCGGTTGTACACGGTGGAGCGGGCGCTGCGTCTCGGCGCGTCGATCGCCGAGGTCGCCGAGGCCTCCGGCGGGATCGACCCGTGGTTCCTGGACCAGATCGCCGCGCTGATCGAGCTGCGCGCGGAGATCGTGGACGCGCCGGTGCTCGACGCCGACCTGCTGCGCCGCGCCAAGCGGGCCGGTCTGTCCGACCGGCAACTCGCCGCGCTGCGCCCGGAGTTGGCGGCCGAGGACGGCGTACGCACCCTGCGGCACCGTCTCGACGTGCGTCCGGTCTACAAGACCGTGGACACCTGCGCCGCCGAGTTCGAGGCGACGACCCCGTACCACTACTCGACGTACGACCTGGAGACCGAGGTCGTGCCGTCGGACCGGCCGAAGGTGCTGATCCTGGGCTCCGGCCCGAACCGGATCGGGCAGGGCATCGAGTTCGACTACTCCTGCGTGCACGCGGTTCAGGCGCTGCGCAGCGCGCCGATCGGCGCAGCCGCTGCGTCCGGTTCCGGTGCCGCAGGCACCGGTTACGAGACCGTGATGGTCAACTGCAACCCGGAGACGGTGTCCACCGACTACGACACCGCCGACCGGCTCTACTTCGAGCCGCTGACCTTCGAGGACGTGCTGGAGGTCTGGCACTCCGAGGACTCGTCCGGCCGGGCGGCCGGCGGGCCGGGTGTGGTCGGGGTGGTCGTCCAGCTCGGCGGGCAGACCCCGCTGGGGCTGGCGCAGCGGCTCAAGAACGCCGGTGTGCCGATCGTCGGCACCTCCCCGGAGTCGATCCACCTGGCCGAGGAGCGCGGCGCGTTCGGCGCGGTGCTGGCCCGGGCCGGGCTGCGCGCGCCGGCGCACGGCATGGCCACCTCGTACGACGAGGCCAAGGGGATCGCCGACGAGATCGGCTACCCGGTGCTGGTCCGGCCGTCGTACGTGCTGGGCGGGCGGGGCATGGAGATCGTCTACGACGACCCGACGTTGCGCGACTACATCGGCCGGGCCACCGACATCTCCCCGGACCACCCGGTGCTTGTGGACCGGTTCCTCGACGACGCCATCGAGATCGACGTGGACGCGTTGTGCGACGCCGACGGTGAGGTCTACATCGGCGGCGTGATGGAGCACATCGAGGAGGCGGGCATCCACTCCGGAGACTCGTCCTGCGCGCTCCCGCCGATCACCCTCGCGGGCTCGCACCTGGCCGAGGTCCGCCGGTACACCGAGGCCATCGCCCGCGGCGTGGGCGTCCGCGGCCTGCTGAACGTGCAGTACGCCCTCAAGGACGACGTGCTCTACGTCCTGGAGGCCAACCCCCGGGCGTCGCGGACCGTACCGTTCGTCTCCAAGGCCACGGCGGTGCCGCTGGCGAAGGCGGCGGCCCGGATCGCGCTCGGGGCGAGCATCGCCGAGTTGCGCGCCGAGGGCCTGCTGCCGGCGACGGGGGACGGCGGCACGATGCCGGCCGACGTGCCGGTCGCGGTCAAGGAGGCGGTGCTGCCGTTCAAGCGCTTCCGGACGCGCGCGGGCAAGGGGATCGACTCCCTGCTCGGGCCGGAGATGAAGTCGACCGGCGAGGTGATGGGCATCGACACCAAGTTCGGTCACGCCTTCGCGAAGAGCCAGTCGGCCGCGTACGGGTCGCTGCCGACCGCCGGGAAGATCTTCGTCTCGGTCGCCAACCGGGACAAGCGCGGCATGGTCTTCCCGATCAAGCGGCTCGCCGACCTGGGCTTCGAGATCGTCGCCACCGCCGGCACGGCCGAGGTGCTGCGCCGGCACGGCATCGCCTGCGAGCAGGTCCGTAAGCACTACCAGGCCGGTGCGGGCGACGACGCGGTGTCGTTGATCGGCGGCGGCCACGTGGCGCTGGTGATCAACACGCCGCAGGGTTCGGGGGCCAGCGCCCGCTCCGACGGGTACGAGATCCGCAGCGCGGCCGTCACCGCGGACATCCCGTGCATCACCACGGTTCCCGGCGCGGCGGCGGCGGTGATGGGCATCGAGGCGCGGATTCGCGGCGACATGCAGGTGCGCCCGCTGCAGGACCTGCACGCCATCCTGCGGGCGGCCCAGTGACGCTGTTCGAGCAGGCGGTGCGGCCGTGGTTGTTCCGGCTCGGTGGCGGGGACGCCGAGGCGGCGCACGAGTGGACGCTGCGGCGGTTGGCCGCCCTGTCGCGGCGGCCGGCCGTGCTCGCCGCGTTGCGGGCCCGGTACGCGGTGAACGCGCCCCGGACGGTGTTCGGGGTGCGGTTCCCCAACCCGGTCGGGTTGGCCGCCGGCATGGACAAGGACGGCGCGGCGCTGCCGGCCTGGCCGGCGCTCGGCTTCGGTTTCGTGGAGGTCGGCACGGTCACCGCGCACGCCCAGCCCGGCAACCCCCGGCCACGGCTGTTCCGGCTGCCGGCAAGCGAGGCGGTGGTCAACCGGATGGGCTTCAACAACGCCGGGGCCGCCGCGTTGGCCGCCCGGCTGGCGGCGTTGCCGCGCCCGCTCGGGGTGCCGCTGGGCATCTCGCTGGGCAAGTCCAAGGTGACCCCGTTGGACGAGGCGGTGGAGGACTACCTCGCCTCGTACCGGGCGCTGCGTGGGCACGGCGACTACTTCGCGGTGAACGTGTCGTCGCCGAACACCCCGGGTCTGCGGTCGTTGCAGGACCGCGCCCACCTGGACGCGCTGCTCGGCGCGCTGGTGGGGGAGAAGCCGGTGCTGGTCAAGATCGCACCAGACCTGACCGAGGCGGCGATCGCCGAGCTGCTGGAGGTCTGCCTGGCCCGGGGCGCCGCCGGGGTGATCGCCACGAACACCACCCTGTCCCGGGAGGGGCTCGCCGGCGTCGACGTCGAGCGGGGCGCGCAGGCCGGTGGCCTCTCCGGTCGGCCGCTCACCGGGCGGGCCCGGGACGTGGTCGCGTTCGTGCACCGTGAGACCGGCGGCCGGCTGCCCATCGTCGGCGTCGGCGGGATTCTGGAGCCGGACGACGCGGCACGGATGTTCGACGCCGGCGCCGCCCTGGTGCAGCTCTACACCGGATTCATCTACCGGGGCCCGGCCCTGGTCCGGGCCGCCGTCCGCGCGACCGCCGGGTCCGCGCCCCCGTCGGCGGCACCGGACCCCGTCGCCGGCCGGTGACCGTTCCCCGCCTGGTGCTGGCCCGGCGCAACCGGGTGCCGAGCCCGCTCGGCGCCAGGGGGCCCACGCCCGTTGTTGCCCCTTTGCTCTGCACCCGTGAACGCACCACCAGGAGCGCGACGCCCGACCGCCGGGTGTCGCGTCCGCGGGTGCAGAGCAAAGGCAGGCGAAGTGGAAGTGGGGGCGGGCTGGACGGCCGTAGCGGGCCGGACGGCGGCGGCGGGCCAGACCGCGGCGGGATCGACGGCGGCGCGGCCGGGCCGGGCCGTGGGACGTCCGCCGTCCGGACCGTTCGAGGCACAGAGGAGTACGCGTGACACCTGAGGAGATCCTGGCCGCCGACCGGGCCCACGTCTGGCACCCGTATGGCGCGCTGCCGCCGGCGACCTCGCCGTATCTCGTGCGCAGCGCCGAGGGGGTGCGGCTCACCCTCGCCGACGGCCGGGAGTTGGTGGACGGGATGTCGTCCTGGTGGGCGGCGATCCACGGGTACCGGCACCCGGTGCTGGACGCGGCGGTGACCGACCAGCTCGGCCGGATGAGCCACGTGATGTTCGGCGGGCTCACCCACGAGCCGGCCGTGCAGCTCGCCCGGACCCTCGTGGAGCTGACCCCGGACGGGCTGGAGCACGTGTTCCTGGCCGACTCCGGCTCGGTAAGCGTCGAGGTGGCGGTGAAGATGTGCCTGCAGTACCAGCGGGCCGTCGGACAACCGCAGCGACGGCGGTTGGCGACCTGGCGGGGTGGCTACCACGGGGACACGTTCCACCCGATGAGCGTCTGCGACCCGGAGGGTGGGATGCACCACCTGTGGGGCGACGTGCTGCCCCGGCAGGTGTTCGCCCCGGTCCCGCCGGGCGGCTTCACCGACCCGCCCGACGACGCGTACGTGGCGGCGCTGGTGGAGACGGTCGAACGGTACGCCGGCGAGTTGGCCGCCGTGATCGTCGAGCCGGTCGTCCAGGGCGCCGGCGGGATGCGCTTCCACCACCCGGGCTACCTGCGGGTGCTGCGCGAGGTGACGCGCGCGCACGGGATCCTGCTGATCTTCGACGAGATCGCCACCGGGTTCGGCCGTACCGGCGAGATGTTCGCCGCCGAGCACGCCCAGGTGACGCCGGACGTGCTGTGCGTGGGCAAGGCGCTGACCGGTGGGTACCTGACTCTCGCGGCGACCCTGTGCACCCCGGAGGTCGCCCGGGGCATCTCGGCGACCGGCGTGCTGGCGCACGGGCCCACGTTCATGGGTAACCCCCTGGCCTGTGCGGTGGCGAACGCCTCCATCGGGCTGCTGCGGGCCGGAGACTGGGCCGGCCAGGTCGCCAGGGTCGGTGTGGGCCTGCGCGCCGGCCTCGAGCCCTTGCGTGGCATGCCCGGCGTGGCCGACGTCCGGGTGCTCGGCGCGATCGGCGTGGTCCAGCTCGACCACGAGGTCGACCTCGCCGCGGCCACCGCGGCCGCCGTCGACCAGGGGGTGTGGCTGCGCCCGTTCCGCGACCTGATCTACACGATGCCGCCGTACGTCACCGACGACGCCGACCTGGCCCGGATCGCGAGCGGGGTGGCGGCGGCGGTGGCGGCCGGCTGAGTCGGCCCGGTCACCGGGTCGACGGGTTACCCGGGCGGGGGAGCCGCCCGGGCGAGAAGAGGGGAACACTCCGATGGAGAGCTTCGGTACCCGGCTGCACCGGGCCATCACCGAACGGGGCCCGCTCTGTGTGGGCATCGACCCGCATCCCGGTCTGCTGGCCCAGTGGGGCCTCCCGGACGACGTTCAGGGGCTCGAGCGGTTCAGCCGAACCGTCGTGGAAGCCCTCGGTGACCGGGTTGCGGTAGTCAAGCCTCAGTCGGCCTTTTTCGAGCGTTTCGGATCCCGAGGTGTGGCGATTCTTGAGTCAACTATCCGACAGTTACGGGATGCTGGCTCGCTCGTTCTGCTCGACGTCAAGCGCGGCGACATCGGCTCGACGGTGAGCGCGTACGCCGCCGCGTACCTCGATCCATCCAGCCCCGTGTATGTCGACGCGATCACCGCGAGCCCCTACCTCGGGGTCGGTTCGCTGGCGCCGATGTTCGAGCTGGCCGCCGAGCACGGCGGCGGGGTTTTCGTGCTGGCCCTCACCTCCAACCCCGAGGGCGCGGCCGTGCAACGGGCCGTCACGGCCGACGGCCGTAGCGTGGCGCAGACCGTGATCGACGAGATTTCCCAGCTCAACAGGGGTGCGTCCCCGCTCGGGAGCTTCGGTCTGGTGGTCGGCGCGACCATCGGTGACACCGGTCACGACCTCTCCGGTGTGGGTGGGGCACTGCTCGCTCCGGGGCTCGGCGCGCAGGGTGCCGGGGCAGCCGATCTGCGGACGGTCTTCGGTTCGAGTCTCGCCTCGGTGCTCCCCTCGTACTCCCGGGAAGTGCTCTCGGCTGGCCCCGATGTGGCCGCGCTGCGGGCCGCCGCGGACCGCGTGCTTGTCGACTGCCGGGCCGTTCTGCCTGCCCGGTGACTGACTGACGGGTCGGTCACTCTACGGTGATCATGCGGCCCCCACGTTGCCGAAAGCTCCGTTGGCCGCTAGTTTTCCCCGCGCTGGGAACCATGGACCCCTTGGTTCACAGCGACACCACGTTTCACAGATGCGGTGGTGCGCCCCGCCCGCCGCGATAGGGACCTGAGGAGAACTGGTGCCGCTCCCGTCACTGACCCCCGAACAACGCGCTGCCGCGCTCGAGAAGGCCGCGGAGATCCGCAAGGCCCGTGCTCAGCTGAAGGAGCAGCTCAAGCAGGGCAAGACCACCCTCGGTGCTGTCCTCGAGCGGGCCGAGAGCGACGATGTCGTCGGCAAGCTCAAGGTGTCGGCCGTCCTGCAGGCCATGCCGGGTATCGGCAAGATCCGGGCTACCCAGATCATGGAGAAGCTCAAGATCGCCGACAGCCGTCGCCTGCGTGGCCTCGGCGAGCAGCAGCGCAAGGCACTGCTTGGAGAGTTCGCCGCCAACTGAACCTGGCAGCGTGTAGAAACAAGCAGTGAGCACGGATGACGAGGCGCGCCCGGCGGCTCGGCTCACTGTCCTAGCTGGACCTTCGGGTTCCGGCAGGGAGAGTGTCGTCGAGCTTGTCCGGGCGCGTTCTCCGTCCGTGTGGGTCCCGGTCGCGGCAACCACCAGGCCGCGCCGGGAGTCGGAGATCGACGGGGTGGACCGCGTCTTCCTCGCCCCCGCCGAGTTCGATCGCCGGATCGTCGACGGCGAGCTGCTGGAGTGGTCCCGGATCGGTTCGCACCGCCGGGGCACCCCGTACCCGCCGCTTCGCGCCCGGCTCGACGCCGGGCAGCCGGTCCTGCTCCCGCTCGACCTGCGCGGCGCCGTACTGGTCCGGGCGCGCCGGCCCGATGTCCGGCTGGTGCTGCTGAGCCCACCCGGGTACGCGCCCGACGCCGCGGTGGCTGCCATCGCCGAACACGCGTTGACCCACGACCACACCGAACGGGTGGTCGACGAGCTGGTAGGCTTACTCGGTTCTTCTTATCCGGATCCGGCCTGGTCACGTGTGCGTGGCTGACGGTCGGGCACCGTTGAGACTCAGCACCGCGTCCGCGCGGCTCGAAAGACGCAGAGGTTAATTCGTGGGATCCATCGCCAACCCCGAAGGCATCACCAACCCGCCGATCGACGAGCTCCTCGAGAAGACGACGTCGAAGTACGCGCTGGTCATCTTCGCGGCCAAGCGCGCACGCCAGGTCAACGCCTACTACAGCCAGCTCGGTGAGGGCCTGCTGGAGTACGTCGGCCCGCTCGTCGAGACCACCCCGCAGGAGAAGCCCCTCTCGATCGCCATGCGTGAGATCAACTCGGGCCTGCTCACCGCCGAGCCGACCGACCAGCCGTAAGCCCTCGCTTGCCGATGTCCGCCTCGATCGTCCTCGGGGTCGGTGGCGGCATCGCCGCCTACAAGGCGTGCGAGCTGCTGCGACTCTTCACCGAATCCGGCCACCGGGTTCGGGTCGTGCCAACCGCGTCGGCGCTCCGCTTCGTTGGAGCGCCGACCTGGGCCGCGCTCTCCGGTCAACCGGTCGCCGACGACGTCTGGACCGACGTCCACGAGGTGCCGCACGTCCGGCTCGGTAAGCAGGCCGACCTCGTGGTGGTCGCACCGACCACCACCGACCTGCTGGCCAAGGCCGCGCACGGCCTCGCCGACGACCTGCTGACCAACACCCTGCTGACCGCCCGCTGCCCGGTCCTGCTGGCCCCGGCCATGCACACCGAGATGTGGGAGCACCCCGCCACCGTGGCCAACGTCGCCACGCTGCGCTCCCGGGGGGTGCGGGTCATCGAGCCCGCCGTCGGCCGGCTCACCGGCGCCGACACCGGCAAGGGCCGGCTGCCCGACCCGGCGGAGATCTTCGCCGTCGCCAGTCGGCTCCTGACCCGCGGCGGCGCCGCACCCGCCGACCTGACCGGCCGCAGGGTGGTCGTCACCGCCGGTGGCACCCGCGAGCCCCTCGACCCGGTCCGCTTCCTGGGCAACCGTTCGTCGGGCAAGCAGGGGTACGCGTTCGCCCGCGCGGCGGTCGCCCGGGGCGCCCGGGTCACCCTGATCGCGGCCAACGTCGGCCTCGCCGACCCGGCCGGCGTCGACCTCCTCCGGGTGGGCACCACCGCCGAGCTGCGGGAGGCGACAGTCAAGGCCGCCGTCGAGGCGGACGCGGTGGTGATGGCGGCGGCTCCGGCCGATTTCCGACCCGCGACGTACGCGCCTGGCAAAATCAAGAAGTCGGACGACGGCGTCGCGCCCACCATCGAGCTCGTCACGAACCCGGACATCGCGGCGGAGCTCGGCCAGCGCAAACGACCAGAGCAGGTGCTGGTGGTGTTCGCCGCCGAAACCGGCGATGCCGAGGCCAACGGCCGGGCGAAACTCGCCCGGAAGCGGGCCGACCTGATCGTGGTCAACGAGGTCGGTCCGGATCTCGTCTTCGGCGCCGACACCAACACGGTGACGGTGATCGGCGCGGACGGTTCGGTCAGCCGGCTGCCCGAGCAGGCCAAGGACGCGGTGGCCGACGCCGTCTGGGATCTCGTCGTGGCGCGGCTGCCCGATCACTCCTGACGGGTGGAACAGGGCGTGACCGATCCCGACACCGACCGCAGTGGTGATTAGACTGCCGCGGAACGACCTCACACGCTTAGGAGTGCCGTGACACGCCGTCTCTTCACGTCCGAATCGGTCACGGAAGGCCACCCGGACAAGATCGCTGACCAGATCAGCGATGGCATCCTCGACGCGCTGCTGACCGAGGACCCCCACAGCCGCGTGGCGGTGGAGACCATGATCACCACCGGTCAGGTGCACATCGCCGGTGAGGTGACCACCAAGGCGTACGCCGACATCCCGACGATCGTCCGCCGGACCATCCTCGACATCGGCTACGACTCGTCGAAGAAGGGCTTCGACGGGGCCTCCTGCGGGGTCAGCGTCTCCATCGGCGCCCAGTCCGAGGACATCGCGCAGGGTGTGGACAACGCCTTCGAGCTGCGTACCGGGGCGTCGGAGAGCGCGCTCGACGCGCAGGGTGCCGGCGACCAGGGCATGATGTTCGGCTTCGCCTGCTCGGAGACGCCCGAGCTGATGCCGCTGCCGATCGCGCTGGCGCACCGGCTGGCCCGCCGCCTCTCGGCGGTGCGCAAGGACGGCACGATCCCGTACCTGCGGCCGGACGGCAAGACCCAGGTCACCATCGAGTACGAGGGGCTGCGCCCGGTCCGGCTCAACACCGTGGTGGTGTCCAGCCAGCACGCCGCCGACATCTCGCTGGACTCGCTGCTCACCCCGGACGTGCGCGACCACGTGATCGCTCCGGAGTTGGAGAGCCTCGGCCTGGACACCGACGGCTACCGGCTGCTGGTCAACCCGACCGGCCGGTTCGAGATCGGTGGCCCGATGGGTGACGCCGGGCTGACCGGCCGCAAGATCATCGTCGACACCTACGGTGGGTACGCCCGCCACGGTGGCGGCGCGTTCTCCGGCAAGGACCCGTCCAAGGTGGACCGCTCGGCCGCGTACGCGATGCGCTGGGTCGCCAAGAACGTGGTCGCCGCCGGGCTGGCCGAGCGGTGCGAGGCGCAGGTCGCCTACGCCATCGGCAAGGCCCACCCGGTGAGCCTGTTCATCGAGACGTTCGGCACCGAGACGGTGCCGGTCGCCTCGATCGAGAAGGCCGTCTCCGAGGTGTTCGACCTGCGCCCGGCCGCGATCATCCGGGACCTCAACCTGCTCCGCCCGATCTACCAGCAGACCGCCGCGTACGGCCACTTCGGCCGGGAGCTGCCGGACCTGACCTGGGAGAGCACCGACCGGGCCGCCGACCTCAAGTCGGCCGCGGGAGCCTGACCGCCACCAAGCGCAGCGACCGGCGACCCGCGGACGGGTCGCCGGTCGCACGCGTCTGCGTGGACGTCCCGCTGGCGCACCTGGACCGGCCGTTCGACTATCTGGTCCCGTCCGAGCTGGACGAGGTGGCGGTGCCCGGCACCCGGGTGAAGGTGCGCTTCGCCGGGCAACTCGTGGACGGGTGGCTGCTCTCGCGCGCTGACGACTCCGGGCACACCGGCCGCCTCGCGTACCTGGAGAAGGTGGTCTCGCCGGAGCCGGTGCTGGCCCCCGAGGTCGCCCGGCTGGCCCGGGCTGTCGCCGACCGGTACGCGGGCAGCCTCGCCGACGTGCTCCGGCTCGCCGTGCCACCACGACACGCGCGGGTGGAGAAGGAGCCCTTCGACGAGCAGCCCGTCCGGGCGGCCCCCACCGAGGCGGTCGACCCGCGCGGGTGGCGCGACTATCCGACCGGCCCGGCCCTGCTGCGGGCGCTCACCGACGGCCGGGCACCCCGCGCGGTCTGGTCGGCGCTGCCCGGCGAGGACTGGGCGGCCCGCTACGCCGACGCGGTGGCGGCCACCGTCGCCGGTGGGCGCGGCGCGGTGGTCGTGGTGCCCGACGCGCGTGACCTCGACCGCCTCGACGCCGCGCTCACCGCCGTGCTCGGCCCGGGGCGACACGTCAGTCTCTCCGCCGCGCTCGGCCCGGCCCGGCGGTACCGGGCGTTCCTCGCCGCTCGCCGTGCCCAGGTGCCGGTGGTGATCGGCACCCGGGCGGCGATGTTCGCCCCGGTGGCCCGGCTCGGCCTCGTCGCCATCTGGGACGACGGTGACGACCTGCACTCCGAGCCCCGGGCGCCGTACCCGCACGCCCGTGACGTGCTGCTCACCCGCGCCCACCTCGCCGAGGTGGGCGCGCTTGTCGGGGGGTACGCCCGTACGGCCGAGGCGCAGCTGCTGGTGGAGACCGGTTGGGCCCCGGAGGTGGTCGCCGACCGGGCCACCGTGCGGGCGCGGATCCCGGCCATCGCGCCGACCGGCGACGACCCGCAGCTCGCCCGTGACCCCGGGGCCGCCACCGCCCGGCTGCCCAGCCTGGCCTGGACCGCCGCCCGGGACGCCATCCGCCAGGACCTGCCGGTGCTGGTGCAGGTGCCCCGACGCGGCTACCTGCCGTCGATATCCTGCGCGGAGTGCCGCACCCCGGCCCGCTGCGCGCACTGCGCCGGCCCGCTCGCGCTGCCCTCGGCCGGCGGCACCCCGGCCTGCCGCTGGTGCGCGCGGGTAGCGGCCGCGTACGCCTGCCCGCAGTGCGGTGGGCGGCGGCTGCGGGCCGCGGTGACCGGCGCCCGGCGGACCGCCGAGGAGCTGGGTCGGGCGTTTCCCGGCGTCCCGGTGCGCACCTCGGGGCGCGAGGAGGTGCTGACCGACGTGCCGGGTGGGGCGGCCCTGGTGGTGGCCACCCCGGGTGCCGAGCCGGTCGCCGAGGGCGGCTACGGCGCGGTGCTGCTGCTCGACTCGTGGGCCCTGCTGACCCGGGCCGACCTGCGCGCCGGTGAGGAGGCGCTGCGCCGCTGGCTGTCGGCTGCTGCTCTGGCCCGGCCGGCGCCGGCCGGTCGGGTGGTGGTGGTCGCCGACGGTGCGCTCGCTCCCGTGCAGGCGCTGCTGCGCTGGGACGCCGGCTGGTTCGCCGGCCGGGAGTTGGCCGAGCGCCGTGAGCTTGGCTTCCCGCCGGCCGTCCGGATGGCGAGCGTCACCGGCCCGGCGGAGGCTGTGGCGGACCTGCTGGCCGCGGCCCGGCTGCCCGGTGACGCCGAGGTGCTCGGGCCGGTGCCGGCCGAGGAGGGTCGGGAGCGGATGTTGGTTCGGGTGCCCCGGGCCCGGGCCGCCGCGCTCGCCGAGGCGCTGCACTCGGCCGCCGGCGCTCGGGCCGCCCGCAAGGCCGCCGATCCGGTTCGTCTCCAGGTCGATCCGCTGAGCCTGTTCTGAGGAGTTTCGGCCGGTGCCGCCGGTGGCGGGCCTCGCCCGCCGTGGTGGTCCTCGCACACCGCGTCCGGCGAAGCGGTGGCGTCCGAGTGGTAGCATCGCCCGTCATGCTGAGGCGTACGACGGGCTCCAGGTCGCGAGGGAGCGTCAGACGCGCCGAGCTGGAGCCGCCGCCGTCGGCGTGGCGACGGCGGGAACGCGTCGGTCGGGCGCGAGGTCGATGAAGTCAATGAGCCGGTGATCAGGGGTGGACCAGTCGTGACCGTTGGACAATCGATCGTCTTCAACGGCGACCTCGGCAGCGGCAAGAGCACGGTGTCGGTCGAGATCGCCAAGCGGCTCGGCATGCGCCGGGTCAGCGTGGGGGACCTCTACCGGGAGATGGCGCAGCAGCGGCAGATGACCGCGTTGCAGCTCAACCTGCACGCCGAGCTCGACCAGGCCGTCGACGGCTACGTCGACCAGCTCCAGCGGGACATCGCCGCCTCCGGTGAGCGTCTCATCATGGACTCGCGGCTGGCGTGGCACTTCTTCACCGACGCGCTCAAGGTGCACATGATCACCGAGCCGGGCGAGGCGGCGCGCCGGGTGCTCGCCCGACCGTCCGGGCCGGCGGAGAGCTACGCCTCCCTGGACGAGGCCAAGGCCAAGCTCCGGGAGCGCAGCGCGAGCGAGCGCAGCCGGTTCATCATCCGTTACGGCGTGGACAAGGCCCGTTTGCGCAACTATGACCTGATCTGCGACACCACCCGGGCGTCCGCCGCCGAGGTGATCGAGCACATCGTGGCCGCGTACGAGGGCACCCTCGGCGCCGAGGTGCTGCGCGACGCGCCGCCGCTGCTGTTGTTGGACCCGGCCCGGGTCTACCCGACCGAGGACATCGCCACCCTGCGCGGGCTGTGGGACACCGACTTCGTCGGTGGGGTGGCCGAGGCCGGCGACGAGGCCCTCGAACCGCTGAAGATCGGGTTCACCGGCGAGTACTTCTTCGTCGTGGACGGTCACCGCCGCCTCAGCGCCGCTCTGCAGAACGGGTTCTCCCTGGTCCCCGCCCAGCTGGTCGCCGAGGTCGACGAGCCGGTGGTGGGCGGGATGACCGCGATCGACTACTTCGCCGCCCAGGTGCGTCCCGGCCTGATCTACGACTGGGAGGCGGCTCACAAGATCCAACTGCCGTTGCCCGAGCCGGCGCTACTCCGTGGCGACGCGGTGCTCGCGGGGGACCCGGGCGCCAGCGTCTGAACCGGCGTGTGGCCGGGCCGACGCGCGGGGTACGCGCGCGGCCCGGCCACCGAGTCGTTCGGCGGTCGCCGAGACGGCTCAGCCGAGGACGACGCCCGAGGCGCCGACGCCGGCCATGCCGGAGAAGATGTCCTCGTAGTAGAACCGCCAGGCGCAGACCCGGCCGGTGGGGCGGTAGCCGGTGCAGGCCGTCGACGTGTTGGTGTCGTCGATGGCGGTGTTGGTGCCGGTGGCCCAGACCTGGAGCGTGTTCGCCGCGTTCACGATCTCCACCGGGCCGCCGCTGTCGCCCTGACCGACGGCGTTGGTGCGGGTGGTGTTCTCCGCCTGGACCTGGCCGCAGACCTGGCCGAAGTCGCGCACGTTGATGCAGAGGTTGCGGGCCTTCACCTGGATCGAGCAGCGGGTGCCGGAGTACGCGCCGGAGGTGCACACCCAGTTGCCGACCTGGCTGGCCGACGCGCCGATCACCTGGTTGCTGAACTCACTGACCACGTTGCCGTTCGCGTCGGTGCTGTTGTTGAAGACCCGGCCGCCCGAGGCGCCGGAGAGCAGCAGGGTGTCCGTGCCGGCGTTGCGGGTGCCGACGATGCCCATCGACTGCCCGGTCGGGTCGGTCGCGGCGTTGTTGATGTTGCCGCAGTGCGCGGCGGAGAGGATCCGCGCGGACCCGCCCTGGAAGACCCCGAAGCCGGTCGAGCAGCCGCCGCCGGTGGTGGCGTTGCGCCAGGCGGCGCCGCCCCACCACGGTGTGGTGTCGTCCCATCGGGTCGCGGGCGCGGCGGCGACCTTGGTCTGCACGGTCACCGGCACGCCGGCCATGGCCGTCGCGCCGAGCAGCCCGTCCTGCGTGCCAACGAGCAGGCCGGCACCGTCGGCGCGCGGCCCGACCGTGGTGATCTCGTCGCCGGCCTTGGCCCGCAGCCGATCGGCTGCGGCGAGGAGTTCCCGCTGCGAGTACGCGGCGGGCAGCACCTGGGTGGCGACGGTGGCCCGGGCGGTGGCCACCAGGCTGGCCGGCGGTTCGCCCTTCCAGTAGACCTGGAGCTGGCGGGTGGTGGGGTCGGCGACGATGCCGGCGAAGCCGGAGTTCGGGCTGCGCTCGGCCACCTTCGTGATCCGGGCGGCGGCGTCGTTCATGCGCTGCTGCAGCCGCAGCAGCTCCGACCAGGAGGCGAAGCCGCCGGGCACCGGCGTGCTGTCGACGAAGGATCCGGTGGCGGCGGCCTTGCCGCCCGGTGCTGCGGTGGCGGGTGTGGCGGTCATGCCCGCGGCGAGCAGCGCGAGACTGACCGCGGTGACGGCGACGCGACGCAGCATCGCCACGGGGCGCCGGGTGGTCGGGTGTGGACGGATCATCGGGTACCTCTTCCCCCAGGGATCGTGGAGCGGGCCGTGCCCGCACCAGGGACGGTGGCAGGGGCGTCGGCGCGGTGAGGCGGATCCTGGACGGTGCTGGACACGGCTGGACACCACCGGACGGGGGGACGGTCCGCAGTGGAACTGTCATACATTGGCCGCTGTCTATCGAGCGGCGCGAGGGTGGAATTACCCTGCCCGTGCGCATCCGGGGGGCCGGATGACCGGGGGTGGGGGCCGCATGTCCGACCAGTGGGTACCTTCCGGAACTTGTCAGACGTCACATGGGTCGTCCGGAGCGTTCGAGCTGGCCCGTGCCGGCACCGAGGCGCAGACCCTGCCGGAGCTGGCCGGGTTGCTGCGCCAACTGCGCCGTCGGGAAGCCCGCCAGCAGGGCGAGACACTGCTGACGTACCGGCAGTTGGCCGCGAAGACCGGCTGGTCGCGCGGGATCATCGGGGAGTACTTCTCCGGCAACATCCTGCCGCCGCCGGAGCGCTTCGACGCCCTCATCCGACTGCTCGGGGCGACCCCGGCCGAGCAGGGAGTGCTGGCCACCGCACGGGACCGGGTCGAGGAGCGGCGTCGACACCTGACCCGGGACCACAGCACCACCGGACGGGTGGGCGTGCGGCCCCGGGCCGGCGGCCCGCGCACCGGCACGACGTCCCCGCCCTTTCCGGTGCCCCGCCAGCTGCCCCCGGTGCTGCCCGGGTTCGTCGGACGGGCCGCCCACCTCGCGCGGCTCGACGCCGAGTGCGCGGCGTCCCCGGCGCCCGGGGACGACGACGTGGCGTCGGTCACCGTCCTGACGGTGTCCGGTACGGCCGGGGTCGGCAAGACGACCCTCGCCGTCAACTGGGCGCACCGGGTCGCCGACCGCTTCCCGGACGGCCAGCTCTACGTCGACCTGCGCGGGTTCGACTCCACCGGGACTGTGCTGACGGCGGCCGAGGCGGTGCGGGGCTTCCTGGAGGCACTGGAGGTGCCTGCCGAACGAATCCCCACCCACCTGCCCGCTCAGGTGGGTCTCTACCGCAGCCTGCTCGCTGGTCGCCGGATGCTGGTGCTGCTGGACAACGCCCGCGACGCCGACCAGGTCCGGCCCCTGCTGGTCGGCAGTGCGAGCTGTCTGGTCCTGGTCACCAGTCGCAACCGGCTCGCCGGTCTGGTCGCCACCGAGGGCGCCCGGCCGGTCAGCGTCGACCTGCTCAGCACCGCGGAGGCCTGGCAGCTGTTGGCCCGGCGGCTCGGCGCGCACCGGCTGGCGGCCGAGCCGCAGGCGGTGGACGAGATCATCGAGCGGTGCGCGCGGCTACCGCTGGCGCTTGCCGTCCTCGCTGCGAGAGCTGCGGAGAAGCCGGCGTTCCCGTTGGCCACCCTCGCGGCCGAACTGCGCGCGGCGCCGCGACCACTCGACTCGTTCGACGGAGGCGACACCAGCACCGACGTGCAGGCCGTCTTCTCCTGGTCGTACCGGGGCCTGACCCCACCGGCGGCACGCCTGTTCCGGCTCTTCGGCTGCCACCCCGGCCCGGACATCGGGGTCGCCGCCGCGGCCAGCCTGGCCGGGCTGCCCCGGGCCGAGGTGCCGCGACTGCTGGCGGAGTTGGCCCACGCGCACCTCGTCACCGAACACGTCCCCGGCCGGTACGGCGCGCACGACCTCCTCCGGGCGTACGCGGCCGAGCAGGTCGAACGGCTCGAACCGGCGCCGGCCCGGCGGGCCGCGATCCGCCGTGGGCTGGACCACTACCTGCACACCGCGCACGCGGCGGCGCTGCTGCTGCAACCGGGCCGGGATCCGGTCACCCTCGCTGCCGCCGCACCGGGTGTGCTGCCGGAGAGGATGACCGACCTCGGTCAGGCGCTCGCCTGGTTCGGCGTCGAGTATCCGGTGCTGCTGGCGGCGGTCGCCCACGCCACCCGGGCCGGGTTCGACGGCCACGCGTGGCAGCTGGCCTGGACCCTGGTGGACTTCCTGCAGCGCCGGGGGCGGTGGCCGGATCTGGCGGTGGCCCAGCGCAACGCCCTGGCCGGGGCGCAGCGGGCCGGCGACCGACCCGGGCAGGCGAATGCCCACCGCGACCTCGCCCGGGTGCAGTATCGACTGGGCCGGGTGGATGAGGCGGCGAGGAACTACCGCCAGGCCCTGGTGATCTTCGCGGAGCTGGGCGACCACACCGGGCAGGCGCGTACCCACCGGGCGTTCGGCGCGATGCTCGACGGGCTCGGCCGGCACGCCGAGTCGCTGGAGCAGAGCGAGCGCGCCCTGGCGCTGTACCGGGCGGCCGGGCACGTCGCCGGGGAGGCCAGCGCCCGCAACGCGGTGGGCTGGGCGCACGCCCAGCTCGGCCAGTACGAGCCGGCGCTGGGGCACTGCCGGGAGGCGTTGCGGCTGCTCCAAACGACCGGCGACCGGCACGGTGAGGCGAACACCTGGGACAGCCTCGGCTTCATCCACGCCCGGCTGGGTGAGCACGGCGCCGCGATCAGGTGTTTCCAGCGGGCGATCGGGCTGTACCGGCGGGTCAGTGACCGCTTCGACGAGGCGGACACCCTGTCCCGGCTCGGCGAGAGCCGGCAGGCGATGGGGGACGCGGCCGGCGCCGCGCGGACCTGGCGACGAGCCGTCGGCATCCTCGACGACCTCGGGCACCCGGCCGTCGAACGGGTGCGTGAGCTGCTGGCCCGGGCCGTCCGCGGGTGACGCTTGGCACACCGGCGGTGGGTGATCGAGGTGCGCCGCCCGGCCGGTGGCCGGGCACTCCGTAGACTGGTACGGCACCGCTCGTCCACCCACCGAAGGAGCCGTCCCGCGTGACCGTCCAGCCCATCCGTCTGTTTGGGGATCCGGTGCTGCGCACGCCGGCCGATCCGGTCGTCGACTTCGACGCCGAGCTACGTCGGCTGGTGGCCGACCTCACCGACACGATGCGGGAGCAGAACGGCGCCGGCTTGGCCGCGCCGCAGCTCGGTGTGAGCCTGCGGGTGTTCACCTTCGACGTCGACGACGTCCTCGGGCACCTGATCAACCCGGTGCTGGAGTTCCCCGACGAGGAGGAGCAGGACGGCCCGGAGGGCTGCCTGTCGATCCCCGGGCTCTACTTCGACACCAAGCGTCGGCAGAACGTCGTCGCCAAGGGCTTCAACTCGTTCGGCGACCCGATGCAGATCGTCGGCACCGGTCTGATGGCACGGTGTGTGCAGCACGAGACCGACCACCTCGACGGGGTGCTCTTCCTGGACCGACTGGACCAGGAGGGGCGCAAGGAGGCCATGAAGGCCATCCGCCAGGCCGAGTGGTACGACGCGGCGGCTCCGCCCACGGTCAAGCTCAGCCCGCACACCAGCAACCCCTTCGGTCTGGGGCGCTGACCCGGATGCGCGTGATCTTCGCCGGTACGCCGGCCGTCGCCGTGCCCGCCCTGGCCGCCGTCGCGGCCTCCCGACACGAGCTGGTGGCCGTGGTCACCCGGCCCGACGCGCCCGCCGGGCGGGGACGGGGTCTGTCCCGTTCCCCGGTCGGTGCGTGGGCCGACGAGCACGGCGTCGAGGTGCTCACGCCGGCCCGCCCCCGCGACCCGGAGTTCCTCGACCGGCTGCGCGAGCTGGAGCCGGCCTGCGTGCCGGTGGTCGCCTACGGCGCGCTGGTGCCGCCGGCGGCCCTGGAGATCCCCCGGCACGGGTGGATCAACCTGCACTTCTCGCTGCTGCCCGCGTGGCGTGGCGCCGCGCCGGTGCAGCACGCCGTGCTGCACGGTGACGAGGTGACCGGGGCCAGCGTCTTCCAGCTGGAGGCGGGCCTGGACACCGGCCCGGTCTACGGCACCCTGACCGACGAGATCAGCGCCGCCGACACCTCCGGTGACCTGCTGGGGCGGCTCGCCGACTCCGGTGCCGGGCTGCTGGTGGCGGTGCTCGACGCGATCGACGAGGGCACCGCCCGCGCGGAGCCGCAGCCGGCCGACGGGGTGTCGCTGGCGCCGAAGTTGACAGTCGACGACGCGCGGGTGCGCTGGGGCGACCCGGCCTTCGCCGTGGACCGGCGGATCCGGGCCTGCACGCCCGCGCCGGGTGGCTGGACCACGTTCCGGGACGAGCGGGTGAAGCTCGGCCCGGTCGTCCCGGTGCCCGACGGCCCCGCGCTGAAGCCGGGGGAGTTGTTCGTGGAGAAGTCCGGGGTGCTTGTCGGCACGGCGACCGTGCCGGTGCGTCTCGGTGAGGTTCGTGCCGCGGGCAAGCGGGCCATGGGCGCGACCGACTGGGCGCGCGGCGTCCGGGTCGGCGCTGGAGAGGACTTCGCGTGACGGCACCGGAGGGGACCCGACCGACGCGCCCCGGCCCGTCGACCGGCCGTGGCGGCGACCGCCGCCCAACCCGACCACCACTGGACCGGCCGCGCCGCGCCGCGTACGAGGCGGTGGCAGCGGTGCACCGCGACGACGCGTTCGCCAATCTGGTGCTGCCCATCATCCTGCGCGAGGAGGGGCTGTTCGGTCGGGACGCGGCCTTCGCCACCGAGCTGACCTACGGCACCCTGCGCCACCTGGGCACGTTGGATGCGATCCTGACCGACGCCGCCGGGCGGGACGTGGCCCGGATCGACCCGCCGGCCCGCGACGCGTTGCGGCTCGGGGCGTACCAACTGCTGCACACCCGGGTGCCGGCGCACGCCGCGGTCTCGTCGACGGTGGACCTGGTCCGCTCGGTCGCGCCGGGCGCGGCCGGCTTCGCCAACGCGGTGCTGCGCGAGGTGTCCAGCCGTGACGCGGACGCCTGGGTGGCGAAGCTCGCCCCGCCGATGGAGACCGACCCGACCGGGCACCTCGCGCTGGCGTACAGCCATCCGCAGTGGATCGTGCGGGCCTTCTCCGAGGCGCTCGGCGGCGACCTGGGCGAGACGACCCGCCTCCTGATCGAGGACAATGAGCGCCCTCCGGTGCACCTGTGCGCCCGGCCCGGTCTGATCGACCCGGTCGAGCTGGCCGACCAGGTCGGCGGTGCGCCAGGCGCCTTCTCGCCGTACGCCGTCTATCTGCCCGGTGGCGCGCCGGGCGACATTCCGGCGGTGGCCGACGGCCGCGCCCACGTCCAGGACGAGGGCTCCCAGCTGGTGGCCGCCGCGCTCGCCTCCGCGCCGCTGGACGGCCCGGACGGGCGTTGGTTGGACCTGTGCGCCGGCCCGGGAGGCAAGGCCGGGCTGCTCGGCGCGTTGGCCGCGCAGCGCGGTGCCCGGGTGACCGCGGTGGAGGTGGCCGAGCACCGGGCCAGGCTGGTCTCCCAGGCGACCCGGGGCCTGCCGGTGGCCGTGCTCACCATGGACGGTCGGGAGGTCGGCGGCGACCCGAAGCTGCCGGAGCAGCACTTCGACCGGGTGCTTGTGGACGCACCGTGCACGGGGCTGGGCTCGCTGCGTCGGCGGCCGGAGTCGCGCTGGCGTCGCCAGCCGTCCGACCTGCCGCCGCTGACCCGGCTGCAACGGGAGTTGCTCGGCGCGGCGCTGCGGGCGGTCCGTCCGGGCGGTCTGGTCGCCTACGTCACCTGTTCGCCGCACACCGTCGAGACGCACGTGACGGTGACCGAGGCGGCCCGCCGCAGCGGGGTCCAGGTGGACTTCGTGGACGCCCGGCCGCTGCTGCCGGCCGGCATGCCGGGTCTGGGTGACGGGCCCACCGTGCAGCTCTGGCCGCACCGGCACGGCACCGACGCGATGTTCCTCGCCGTGCTGCGCCGAGGCTGACCCGACCCTGCGTCCGGCCGGTCGGTGATTCGACCGGCCGGGCTCAGGTGACCGGTAGGCCCTTGGTTCCGGCGTTCTTCATCGAGCGGGTCAGGTTCCGGTCGGAGATCCAGAGGAAGCACTGGACGCCCCGGTTGCCGTTGCGCCACTCCTCCTCGTACGGCTGGTAGTAGATCGTTCCGGCGCGGAAGTCGAGCTGGGAGTTGTCCGGCACCTTGGCGTACGTGGCGATCATCGACTGGCAGGCCCGGTGGGTGCGCTTGGTGGTGCGGGTGAACTCGGCGTAGCTGACGTCCGGGCCCTGCCATACCCCGACGAACTCGGCGTGGTGCTTGGCGGTGCAGGAGACCGGCACCATCTCGTCGATGTCGTCCTTGACCAGCTTGGGGTTGAAGCAGCGGTAGGCCAGCGGCGCAGCACCGGAGAGCGCGCCCCGCAGGCTGCCGGTGCGCAGGTCGACGGCGGTGTCGTCGATGCTGGCGATCTCGGTGACGTCACAGCGGTACCAGCGGGCCCCGCCCGCCCACGCCGGCGGCGACGGAAGCACGACGGTCAGGCCGAGGCGCCCGGAACGCCAGTCGCCGCCCACCGCCTTGGTGACCGCCGTGTCGCAGCCTGCCTGGGCGGCCCGCATCCCGGCGGAGCCGGGCTGCGGGGGCGTGCCGCCCTCGGCGCCCCGGCCGGTGAGGGTGCCGACGTGCATGGTCTCCACCCGGTGCGCCTCGGTGCACGCCGTCGGGTTGTAACCGGTCAGGAAGCCGACCTGCTGGGAGCTCTGGTGGCAGACGTCGGCAGCGGGGACGAACTGCTGCGCCGCGACGGGCGCCGGCCAGTCGTCGACGAGGTCACGGTCGAGTCCGGCGGGTGCGCCGCACCCGGACAGCGCCAGGGCCAGAGCCCCACCCCCGGCGAACGCCGCCAACCACCGTCGCATCCCGACCTCCCGCCGCTGGTGGCCCCCGACCGGACCCAGCCGGTCGGTACCGCCACGGCGCAGCAGCATACGGCACCGATGCTCAGATCGCGGGCAGTCCCTCGGGGCCGGCGCCGCGCATCGAGCGGGTGAGTTTGCGGTCGTCGCTCCACAGGAAACAGCGCACCCCACGGTCGCCCTCCTCCCACTCCCGCTGCGACGGTGGGTAGTAGATGGACCCGGCCCGGTACGGCAGCTCGCTGTTGTTGGGCACCGCCGCGTACTCGGCGATCAGCGCCATGCAGCGACGGTGGGCCTGCTCGGCGGACTTGGCGAACTCCGCCCAGCTCATGTCCCGCTCCTCGTAGACGCCCACGAACTCGGCGCGGTGCGGCTCGGTGCAGAGCACGGGCGCCATGTAGTTGAGGTTGTCGCCGATGAGTTTGGGGTCGAAGCAGCGGTGCGTCAGGGGCGTGTCGCCGATCAGCGCGCCGCGCAGGCTGCCGGTGCGGTTCACCGGGCGGGTGTTGTCGATGCTGCCGGTCTCGCTGAGGTCGCAGCGGAACCAGCGGGCGCCACCGGCCCAGGCGGGCGCGGAGGGCAGCGCGAGGGTCAGCGCGAGCCGGGCGGTGTGCCAGTCACCGCCGAGCACCTGACGGGCCCGCTGGTCACACTCGGCGCGGGCGGTGCGCAGCGCCGACGACCCGGGTTCAGGTCGGTTCTCGGTCAGCGCGTCGGGCCCGACGAAGGTGCCGACGTGGATGGTCTCGGCCAGGTGGTTGCGCGCGCAGTCCACCGTCTCGTACGTGCTGGCCTGCACGACCGAGGCGATCCGCGGCAGGCAGGTGTCGGTGGCGGGGGTGAACGGCTTCGGAACCCGCAGCGCCGGCCAGTCGTCGGTGAGATCACCGTCCGCGCCGCGCGCCGGCGCGCAGCCGGCCAGCAGCACCGTCGTGACGCCGGCCAGCACCAGCGCTGGAAGCCACCGTCGCATCGTCCGCCCTCCCGGGAGCTGGCGGCCGGTCGTCGCGCCCCGCGGCGAGACTCCGGCGGGCGTGCAGCCTATGGCACCGTCCCGGTTGGAGTGTCGTCGCGTTTCCGTCGATCGGCCAGCCGCTGATGTCTGTTCGTCCGGATTCGGGGGTCCGGTGCGTCCAATTCTGCACCACTGGTCACTGCTGGGTCACAGCGCGTCCCCGATGGTGGCGCGATGCTGGTGGCGGGTCGCCACGTTCGTACACTGGCCCCGTGACCGTACCGCCGCCGATCGTCGCGCCGAGCATTCTGGCCGCCGATTTCGCCCGCCTCGCCGAAGAGGTCCGTGCCGTCGAGGACGCCGCGGACTGGTTGCACGTGGACGTGATGGACAACCACTTCGTGCCGAACCTGACCATCGGGCTGCCCGTGGTGCAGAGCCTGCGGGCTGTCACGGCGATGCCCTTCGACGTGCACCTGATGATCGAGGACCCCCGCCGGTGGGCTCCCGGGTACGCCGACGCCGGGGCGTACAACGTCACCTTCCACGCGGAGGCGTCCGACGACCCGGTGGCGCTGGCCAAGGATCTGCGCTCGGCCGGTGCGAAGGCGGGCCTGGCCATCGACCGGGACACCCCGATCGAGCCCTACCTGGACCTACTGCCCAGCTTCGACACCCTGCTGATCATGACGATCAAGGCGGGCTTCGGTGGGCAGCGGTTCATTCCGCAGCTGCTGGAGAAGGTGCGGGCCGCCCGGCGGCACGTCTCGGCCGGGCACCTGGAGCTGCGCATCGAGGTGGACGGCGGGATCGCCGCCGACACCATCGAGCAGGCGGCCGCCGCGGGCGCCGACGCGTTCGTGGCCGGCACCGCCGTGTACGGGGCCGCCGACCCGGCGGAGGCCGTACGGCACCTGCGCGCACTGGCGGAACGCGCGGCTCCCGGGGCCTGAGGTGGAGCCCGAGGCCGACCGCAAGGACATCATTCTCGTCGTGGACGACGATGAGGACATCGCTCGTTTCGTCGAGTTCAACCTGCGGCTGCACGGCTTCGAGGTGATCCACGCCAGTGACGGTCAGGAGGCCCTGGAGGTCATCGAGCGGCAGCGGCCGGACCTGGCGGTGGTCGATCTCATGATGCCCCGCATCGACGGGCTGGAGTTGACCCGGCGGCTGCGCGCCGACCCGATGACCTCCGCCCTTCCGGTGATCATGTTGACCGCCAAGGGGATGACCGTCGACAAGGTGCACGGGCTCAGCGCCGGCGCGGACGACTACCTGGTCAAGCCGTTCGACACCGCCGAGCTGGTGGCCCGGGTCTCGTCCACGCTGCGCCGCAACAAGGAGTTCCGGGAGGTCTCCCCGCTGACCGGGTTGCCCGGCAACAGCCGGATCCGGCGGGAGATCAGCGACCGGGTCCGCAACGGTGTGGACTACGCGGTCGGCTACGTCGACATCGACAGGTTCAAGAGCGTCAACGACAGGTACGGCTTCGTCCGCGGCGACGACTTCATCTCCGCGCTGGCCCGCAGCCTGCACCGGGCGGTGGTGGGCGTCGGGCTGCCACCGGCCTTCCTCGGCCACGTCGGCGGCGACGACTTCGTCATCGTCTGCGCTCCGGACCAGGTGCGTCCGCTGACCTCCCAGGCGGTGGTCGACTTCGAGAACGCCGCCGACACGCTCTACGACCCGACCGACCGGGAGCGCGGCTTCGTCGAGTTGAAGGACCGGCGGGGCAACATCAGGCGCGCGGCCCTGGTCACCCTCTCCATCGGGGTCTCCCTCTCTGACTCCGGCAAGCGGTTCTCCGACCCCCTGGAGGCGATCGCGATGGCCTCGGAGATGAAGACCGTGGCGAAGAGCCAACCGGGCTCGTACGTGGCTGTGGACCGGCGACGCGGCGTCACCTGAGCGTGATACCGCTGTGAAGTAGCTCGCCTAGGTAGCGGCGGAGCCGCATCGGCGTGTAAGACTTCCGTGTACCCACCACGCGCTGGCGGGACTCGGTGAAATTCCGAACCGGCGGTGATCCACGGTCCAACCGTGGTCAGCCCGCGACCCGGACGGCTCTGTCGCCCGGTGGACCTGGTGAGAATCCGGGGCCGACGGTTGGGGGCGGTTCGTCCGCGCCCAGACAGTCCGGATGGGAGACAGCGCGCGGGACGGACGGGTCCGAGCCGGCCGCTGGCTTCAGCGTGCCGTGCCGACCCCCCGGGGCGGCTGTGCCGTTTCCGGAATCCGCCACCGCCTGCCCGTGGCCCCATGGCCACCGCCTCCCTGACCGCCTGCGCGCGGACCGGCGAGTGAGAGGGCAGGGGCAGGGCGATGGCCAGCGTCTCCGTTGATGAGGCGATGCGGCGTGCGATCGAGTTGGCCGCGCGCGGGCTCGGCACCACAAGCCCCAACCCGGTGGTCGGGTGCGTGTTGCTCGACGAGGACGGCCAGGTCGTCGGCGAGGGCTTCCACGCGTACGCCGGTGGCCCGCACGCCGAGATCGTGGCGCTGGCGCAGGCCGGGCGGCGGGCCAAGGGCGGCACCGCGGTCGTCACTCTGGAACCCTGCGACCACACCGGCCGCACCGGCCCCTGTAGTTCCGCTCTCGTGCAGGCGGGGGTGGGCCGGGTGGTCATCGCCGTACCCGACCCCAACCCGGTCGCTTCCGGGGGCGCCGCCACCTTGCGCGCCGCCGGGGTCCGGGTCGATCTGGGGGTACGCGGCGAGGAGGCCGAGGCCGGCAACGTCGCCTGGCTGACCTCGATGCGCCGGGGCTGGCCGTACGTGATCTGGAAGTACGCCGCCACCCTCGACGGGCGCTCCGCCGCTGCCGACGGCACCAGCATGTGGATCACCTCGGAGGCGGCCCGGATCGACGTGCACGCGCTGCGCGGCACTGTCGACGCGGTCATCGCCGGGGTGGGCACCGTGCTCGCCGACGACCCCCGGTTGACCGCCCGCAACCTGCGCGACGGCAGCCTGGCCATCCGGCAGCCGCTGCGGGTGGTGGTGGACAGTTCGGGGCGTACCCCGGCCGACGCCCGGGTCCGCGACGGCGCCGCGCGGACGTGGATCGCGACCGCCGACGAGGTCGGCGCCGACCCGGACGGCCGGGTGGACCTGCCGGCGCTGCTCGCGGCGCTGCACCAGCGCGGGGTCCGCGCGGTGCTGCTGGAGGGCGGTCCCCGGCTGGCCGGCGCGTTCCTGGAGGCCGGCCTGGTCGACAAGATCGTCGGGTACGTCGCGCCGCGGTTGCTCGGCGCCGGTCCGACCGCGCTCGTCGACGCGGGAGTGACCACCATCGCTGAGGCCATCGATCTGGAGTTCGTCGACGTTACGCAGATCGGTCCGGATCTCCGGATCACCGCTTTGCCCCGCAAAAGGGAGGGCTGAGATGTTCACCGGCATTATCGAGGAACTGGGCGAGATCGTCCGGGTCGCGCCGACGGCTGGCGATTCGGCGTTGCTCGGCGTCCGCGGCCCGCTTGTCACGTCCGACGCCCGGCACGGCGACTCGATCGCCGTCAACGGTGTCTGCCTGACCGTCGTGGAGGTGGCCGACGGCGTCTTCACCGCCGACGTGATGGGGGAGACGCTGCGCCGCTCCGCGCTGGGCGCGCTGCGCCCGGGCGACCCGGTCAACCTGGAGCGGGCCGCCGCGCTCGGCAGTCGCCTCGGCGGGCACCTGGTCCAGGGCCACGTCGACGGCGTCGGTGAACTGGTCTCCCGGGAGCCGGCCGAGCAGTGGGAGACCGTCCGGTTCCGACTGCCCGCCGCCCTGTCCCGGTACGTCGTGGAGAAGGGCTCGATCACCATCGACGGTGTCTCGTTGACAGTCGCCGCCGTCGGCGCGGACGAGTTCGCCGTCGGGCTGATCCCGACCACGCTGAAGCTGACCACGCTCGGCGCGAAGGGCGTCGGCGACCCGGTCAACCTGGAGGTGGACGTGCTGGCCAAGTACGTCGAGCGGCTGCTCGGCGACCGGCTCGGTGACACCCGCGGGGCGACCACGATCCCGGGTGGGGTGGCCTGATGGGTCCGCTCAGCTGGCTCCTCGACGCCCAGGTGCAGGTCGCCGGCTCGCCGGTGCTGGCCCGGGAGATCGTCGGCAACGCGTTCGGGCTGGTCTCGGCGCTGCTCGGGCTGCGCCGGCTGGTCTGGGCGTGGCCGGTCGGCATGATCGGTAACGCGCTGCTGCTCACCGTCTTCCTCGGCGGGGTGTTCGCCACCCCGCAGGCGCACGACCTGTACGGGCAGGCCGGCCGCCAGGTGTTCTTCTTCGCGGTGAGCGTCTACGGCTGGTGGCGGTGGCGGCGCAACCGTCGCGGCGACGCCGGGCAGGCGGCGGTCGTCCCGCGCTGGGCCACCGCACGGGAACGACTGGTGCTGCTGGCCGCCGCCGTGCTCGGCACCGCCGCGGCGTACCCGGTGCTCAAGGCCCTGGGCTCGTGGGGCCCGCTGCCGGACGCCTGGATCCTCACCGGCAGCCTGCTGGCCACCTACGGCATGGCCCGCGGCTGGGTGGAGTTCTGGCTGCTCTGGATCGCGGTGGACGCGGTCGGCGTGCCGCTGCTGCTGCGCGGCGGGTTCTACCCGTCGGCCGTCATGTACCTGATCTACGGCGCCCTCTGCGTCTGGGGCTTCGCCGCCTGGTGGCGCACCTCGCGCGCCGGGGCCACCGCCCCTCAACCCACCTACCGGGAGGCGCTCGCGTGACCAGCTTCGGGGATATCGACCAGGCGATCGCGGACATCGCGGCCGGCCGGCCGGTCGTCGTGGTCGACGACGCGGACCGGGAGAACGAGGGCGACCTGATCTTCGCGGCCGAGTTGGCCACGCCGGAGCTGATGGCGTTCATGGTGCGCTACACCTCCGGCTACGTCTGCGTGGCGCTCACCGAGAGCGAAGCCGACCGGCTCGACCTGCCGCCGATGCACCACACCAACCAGGACCGGCGCGGCACCGCGTACACGGTGACCGTGGACGCCCGCGAGGGGGTCAGCACCGGCATCTCGGCGGCCGACCGCGCGCACACCAGTCGGCTGCTCGCCGACGCGGCCACCGACCCGACCGACCTGGCCCGCCCGGGGCACGTGGTGCCGCTGCGGGCCCGCGAGGGCGGGGTGCTGCGCCGACCGGGGCACACCGAGGCGGGCATCGACCTGACCCGGCTGGCCGGGCTGCGTCCGGCCGGCGTGCTCTGCGAGCTGGTCAACGACGACGGCACCATGATGCGCCTGCCGGACCTGGAGAAGTTCTCCGCCGAGCACGGCCTCACGCTTGTCACCATCGCCGACCTCATCGCCTACCGGCGGCGGACCGAGAAGCAGGTCGAACTGGTCGCCGACGCCCGGATGCCGACGAAGCACGGGGTGTTCCGGGCGCTCGGCTACCGCGCCGAGCACGACCCGGCCGAGCACGTCGCGATGGTGCTCGGTGACCTCGGTGACGGCCAGGACGTGCTGGTCCGGGTGCACTCCGAGTGCCTGACCGGGGACGTGTTCGGCTCGCTGCGCTGCGACTGTGGGCCGCAGCTGGACGCCGCGTTGGCTCGGGTCGGGCAGGAGGGCCGGGGTGTGGTGCTCTACGTCCGTGGGCACGAGGGTCGCGGCATCGGTCTGCTGCACAAGTTGCAGGCGTACCAACTGCAGGACCTGGGCCGCGACACCGTCGACGCCAACCTCGACCTGGGCCTGCCGGCCGACGCCCGCGACTACGGCACCGGCGCGCAGATCCTCTACGACCTGGGCGTGCGGTCGATGCGACTGTTGACCAACAACCCGGCCAAGCGGGCCGGGCTGGAGGGGTACGGGTTGACCATCACCGGCCGCGAAGGGCTGCCGGCCGGCGCGCACCCGGAGAACATGCGCTACCTGCGCACCAAGCGGGACCGGATGGGTCACCTGCTGGACGAGTTGGACGAGGTGTCCGAGGCGCCACTGGGGCGTCCGGTCGCCAACGACGAGATCGGAGCATGACGATGGCGGGTTTCGGTGAGCCGGGAGTCGAGGCGGTCGACGCCGCTGGGCTGACCGTCGGGGTCGTCGCCGCTCGCTGGCACGGCGAGTTGACCGACCACATGCTCGAGCGTGCGGTGGCCGCCGCCGAGGCGTGCGGCGCGCGTTCCGTGGTCGCCCGGGTCGCCGGTTCGGTCGAGCTTCCGGTGGTGGCGCAGGCCCTCGCCCGTCGCTGCGACGTGGTGGTCGCGCTCGGCGTCGTGGTCCGTGGTGCCACCGCCCACTTCGACTACGTCTGCCGCTCGGTCACCGACGGCCTGACCCGGGTGGCGCTCGACGAGGGCAAGCCGGTGGCGCACGGAGTGCTGACCGTGGAGACCATCGAGCAGGCCCGTGACCGCGCCGGACTGCCCGGCTCGGCGGAGGACAAGGGCTGGGCGGCCACCGTCGCCGCGCTCGACGCGGCGCTTGCCGTGCGGACCGTGGCGGCGGGCAACGCCCAGCGGGTCGGCTTCGGCGGCTGACCCTCGCTTTTCCGCTCACTCCCTCACTTCCTCGCTCAGAGCCGACCCGCCTCGATGATCCGGCGCAGGAACTGCCGGGTACGAGGCTGGGTCGGCTCGCCGAGCACCTGTTCGGGCGGGCCGCTCTCGACGACCCGCCCGGCGTCGAGGAAACACACCTGATCGGCGACCTCCCGGGCGAAGCCCATCTCGTGGGTGGCCAGCACCATGGTCATGCCGTCGGCCTTCAGGTCGCGGATCATCGTCAACACCTCGCCGACCAGCTCCGGGTCCAGCGCGGACGTGACCTCGTCGAGCAGCATCAGTCGAGGTGAGTTGGCAAGTGCCCGGACGATCGCCACCCGCTGCTGCTGCCCGCCGGAGAGCCGGTCCGGGTAGGCGTCCGCCTTGGCGCCGAGCCCCACCCGGTCGAGCAACTCGCGGGCCTGCGCCTCGGCTTCCGCCCGGCCCCGCCGGTGCACCCGACGCGGCGCGAGGGTGATGTTGTCCAGGACGCTGAGGTGCGGAAAGAGGTTGTACGCCTGGAACACCATGCCGATCCGCCGCCGGACCCGGTCCGGGTCCACCCGCGGATCGGAGATGTCCTCCCCGTCCAACTCGACGGTGCCGTCGTCGAGGTCGTCAAGCAGGTTGACGCAGCGCAGCAGAGTCGACTTGCCGGACCCGGACGCGCCGATCAGGGCCACCACCTGGTGTTCGGCGACGGTCAGGTCGAGCTGGTCGAGCACGGCGTGCCCACCGAACTCCTTGCGGAGGCCACGGCAGCGCAGCAACGCCATGGGTCAGCCTCCCGACTGTCGACGGGCCGCGCGCAGCGTCACCCAGTCGGTGACCGCGATCAGCGGGATCGCGAGCAGCACGAAGAGCACCCCCGCCACGACGTACGGCGTGTAGTTGAAGGTTTGGGCGGTGGCGATCTGGGCGGCGCGGACCGCGTCGATCGGCCCGGCGAGCGAGACCAGACCGACGTCCTTCTGCAACGCCACCACGTCGTTGAGCAGCGGTGGCGCCACCCGGCGGACGGCCTGCGGCAGAACCACGTGGCGCATCGTCTGCCGGTAGGTCAGGCCCAGCGAACGGGCCGCCGCGAGCTGACTGGGGTGCACCGACTCGATGCCGGCCCGGAACACCTCGGCCAGGTAGCCGCCGTAGGTGAGGACCAGCGCGATCCCACCCAGCACCAGCACCGGCGGCATGCCCTGCAACCGCAGCCCCGGCACGCCCAGGGTGAGCAGGTAGAGCACGATGATCAACGGAAGGCCGCGGAAGGTGTAGGTGTAGCCGGCGGCCAGCGCGCGGACCGGGAAGAAGACCGGCCCGCGCAGCGTCCGCAGCACGGCGATCACCAGCCCGAGCAGCAGCGCGCCGACCGCACAGCAGACCAGCAGCCGTACGTTGAGCCAGAGGCCGCTCAGCACCGTCGGCAGGGCGTCGCGGGCGATCTCCGGATCCAGGAACGACCGCCGGACCCGCTCCCAGCCCGGCGCCCCGGTCACCGCGATCACCAGCAGCGTGCCGAGGGCCGCCGTCGAGGACGCCGCGACGAGCACGCTGAGGACGGTCTGCCGACGCCGGTACGCCGAGCGCCGCAGCTGCGCCTCGGACGGCACGTGACCCAGAAGCGTCACCGCAGCTCGGCCGCCCCCGCCACCTGCGCCAGCCACTTCTGCTCCAACTCCCGCAGCGTGCCCGCGGCGGCGAGCTGACCGACCGCGCCGGTCACGCAGGAGGTCAGCGGGGAGTTCTTGTCCAGCAGCAACCCGAACGCCTCGGGCGTACCGACCTGCGGCACCTGCCCGACGATCGTCGCGTCGGTGATCTCCGCGCCGCTGATGTAGAAGGCGGTCGGCAGGTCCACCACGAGACCGTCCAACTGCCCGTTCTGCAGCGCCTTCTTGGCGTCGTCGTTGCTGTTGTAGACCTGCGGCTCGACGGTTGGCTTGATCACGTCGGTGATCGCGCGGTAGCTGGTGGTGCCGACCTGGGCGCCGAGCCGAGCGTCCCGCAGTTCGGCCAGCGACGTCCGGCCGGCGATCTTCGAGGACTTGAGCGCGATCACGGTCTGCCGCACGAGGTAGTACGGCGCGGAGAAGTCGACAGCCTTCTTGCGCTCCTCGGTGATGGAGAACTGGTTGATGTCGAAGTCGAAGTCCTTCGGCCCCGGCGCGATGGCGGTGTCGAACTTGACCCGGGTCCAGGTGACGTCGGCGCGGGCGTAGCCGAGCTTCTCCGCCACCGCGTACGCGACGGCGGACTCGAAGCCCTCGCCGCTGTCCGGCTTGTCCTTCGAGAACCACGGCTCGTACGCGGGCTGGTCGGTGGCGATGGTCAGCTTGCCTGTCGTACGCGTGGGCAGGCTGTCCTTCGCGCAGGACGGCGGGGCGGTGACGATGGGGGTGGGCTTCTCCACCTGTGGCGCGCACCCGGCGGTGGCGACGACGGCGGCACCGGCGACGGTGAGCGCGAGGAGACGTGAGCTGCTGGCCATGGCGGACAGCGTAGGGTCGATGGCCGTCGATCGACAATTGCCCCACCATGTTGGTAGGGAATTGTCCGCTTGCTGGATTCCGGCGGACCCGGACGCGGGGCGCCGCCCGGGTGGCTGGAAGAATCGTTCCCCGTGAAGACGTTCGAGGAGTTGTTCGCCGAGCTGCAGGCCAAGGCCGCCGCCGGCACCCCGGGCTCGGGCACCGTCGCCGCGCTGGACAAGGGCGTGCACTTCATCGGCAAGAAGGTCGTCGAGGAGGCGGCCGAGTCGTGGATGGCCGCCGAGCACGAGGGGCCGGAGCGCACCGCCGAGGAGATCTCCCAGCTGCTCTACCAGGTCCAGGTGCTGATGCTCGCCAGTGGTCTCGACCTCAAGGACGTCTACCGACATCTGTGAGTGCCCCCACCCCGTTGATCGCCATCCGGATCGAAGGAGCACTCCGTCATGCTGCGTGTCGCCATTCCCAACAAGGGCACCCTGGCCGAACCGGCCGCCCAGATGCTGCGCGAGGCGGGCTACCGCCAGCGCACCGACCCCAAGGACCTCGTCTGCCGCGACGAGGCCAACGACGTCGAATTCTTCTACCTGCGCCCGAAGGACATCGCCACCTACGTCGGCTCCGGTGACCTCGACCTCGGGATCACCGGCCGGGACCTGCTGATCGACTCGGCCGCGCCGGCCGAGGAGGTCGTCGACCTCGCCTTCGGCCGGGCCACCTTCCGCTTCGCCGCCCGCCCCGACGACATCGCCTCCGTGCAGGAGCTGGGCGGTCACCGGATCGCCACCGCCTACCCGGGGCTTGTCGAGCGGCACCTCGGCGAGGTGGGCGTCAAAGCCGACGTGATCCGCCTCGACGGCGCCGTCGAGAACGCCGTACGCCTCGGCGTCGCCGACGTGATCGCGGACGTCGTGGAGACCGGCGCGACCCTGCGCCAGGCGGGCCTGGTGGTCTTCGGTGAGCCGCTGCTGCGCTCGTCGGCGGTGCTGGTCCGCCGCGCTGGCGCGCCCGCACAACCGCAGGCCGAGCAGTTGCTGCGCCGCCTGCACGGCGTGCTGGTGGCCCGTCGCTACGTGATGCTCGCCTACGACGTGCCGGCTGGCCTGCTGGACCGTGCGAGCGGGCTCACCCCGGGCATCGAGTCGCCCACCGTGTCGCCACTGCACCGCGAGGGCTGGGTGGCGGTGCAGGCGATGGTGCTCCGCGACGACGTGCACCGCATCATGGACGAGCTGTACGAGTTGGGCGCCCGCGCCATCCTCGTCACCAACATCCACGCCTGCCGCCTCTAACCGTCCCGGCCCCACGCTCGACCGCTCGGCCTGGCTTGGCGCGCCGGTCTCTGGTTCGCATCGCGCGCCTTGATCAACTCGGTTTCCTGAAAGTGGGGGTGTCCGGTCCGCCGCGACACCCCCATTTCCCTGACCCGGAGTGGATCTATCCCCGTGCGCCGGCCCCGGCGCGCGCTGCCCCGCCCGCGGTTTCGCCCCGGCGTGGCGCGGCCTGGCGCGGCGTGGCGCGGTCCGTGGCGCGGCCCGTGGTCCGTGGCGCGGCTCGTGGTCCGTGGCGCGGCCCGTGGTCCGTGAGCGCGGACCGTGGTCCGTGACGTGGCGTGGCCCGTGGCGCGGCGTGGCGTGGCCCATGCGCCGGGCCGCCCAGGCCTAGCGCGGCTGCTGGCGCTTGATCGACTCGGTTTTCGTGAAACGGGCGGGTCCTTGGTGTGCGGACACCCCCGATTCACGGAAGCCGAGTCGATCTGTCGCGCTGGGCATGGGTGTCAGAGGCTGTCTCGCAATGGCAGTGCCCGGCCGAGGTGACCGCGCCGGGTCGTCGCGGGTCTTTGATGCTGCGGGGCGAAGCCGAGGCGCTGGGCGCCCGGCGACCGCGCGCGAACCGCGAAGATCGTGCTCAATCATTGAAACAGTGGCCTCGTTCCTCGTCCGAGACCACTAGATCCTGGATCGAGCACGATCTTGCGGTGGTGCGGTGGTGCGGTGGTGCGGTGGTGCGGTGGTGCGGTGGTGCGGTGTGGCGGTGCCGCAGGGGGGCAGGGCGGCGGTGCGTGGCTGAGCGGCTCGGTGGGGGTGTGGTGGTTGAGCGAGCGGCTCGTGGGCGGCGGGATGGTGAGTGAGCGGCGGCTCGGCGGGTGGTGCGTTTGACGGGCTAGTGCGGGTGGCAGACTGGTGGGGTGAGTGAAACCGAGCTGGTCCGCCTGAAGCCCCGCCGCATCCGCGTGGTCTGCTGGTCGGCAGCGGCTGCCCTGGTGGTGGTGTTCAGCCTGGTCGCCACCTCGCTGAGTGGCCCGACCGGCGACGGCTACGGCAGCTTCCAGCGTGGTGACCAGATCGCCATGATCGGCCTGGGCGTCTTCGGTGCGCTGGGCTTCCTGTTGTTCACCCGACCCCGGGTGGAGGCGGACGAGCGGGGCATCCGGGTGCGGAACGTGATCAGCTCGTACGAGCTGCCCTGGGAGGTTGTCCGGGGGGTTCGCTTCGACCGGGGCGCGCCGTGGGCCAGCCTGGAACTGCATGACGACGACCTGCTGCCGATGGTCGCGCTGCAAGCCGCCGACAAGGAGTTGGCCGTCGACGGGGTCCGCGCGCTGCGCCGGCTGCACGAGGGCCACCAGGTCCGCCTCGCCGAACGCGCCGAACGCGCCGTCGACCACTGAAAGCCGCGCCGTTGAGCGCCTTGCCATTGACGCTGAGCCCGCGCCATCGGTCCATCGAGCCATCGAGCCATCGAGCACCGCGCCGCTGAGCACTGCGGGCGTCGGGCGCGCAGAGCGTCGGTCAACCTGCGCCAGCGGCCGCCCAGCCGCACCCGACAGCCGACCTGCGCCAGCCCCTGACCCGACCCCGATCCGCAAGATCCGCACAACTTCCGTGAAGGTGCTGCCTCAGCCCTGCCGGAGGCAGCACCTTCCGGGAAAGTGCGCAGATCTTGGCGGTGGGGCGAGCGGGACAGCGGGACGGTGGGGCGAGCGGGACGGTGGGGCGAGCGGGACAGCGGGGCGCCCGCGCGCCGGGACGAGCGGGACGAGCGGGACGAGCGGGACGAGCGGAGCACGGCACGGCACCCCCCGAGGCAGCCCCAGATGCTGCCCCGGGTGTCCCGGTTTGGGAGTGGCCGGGGCGTCGGTGTAGTGTTGTCGAGTCGACCAGGCTGTCTCCGCGTGCGAGCAGGCAGCCTTGAAAGCGGAGCGCCTGCTCCCACCCGAGTCGCCGCTACGGTGGCCGGGTCCGGTCACCGGTTCCGGGCATGTCCCGGTGCCGGATGCGCGATCCTGTGATCGTGCTGACCGGTCGAGCGGGCCCTGGCATGCGCCGGGGCCTTCTGTTTTCCGGGTCGGTTCCCATCCGGGAGCCGCAGGGGTCGGCACCTGAGCAGAAACGACTCGAGGAGGCCCCATCAGCGTCGAACCACGCGTGAACGAGCAGATCCGGGCACGTGAGGTCCGACTGGTCGGCCCAGAGGGTGAGCAGGTGGGCATCGTCCCGCTGGAGCGCGCTCTTCAGCTGGCCGCGGACGTCGATCTGGACCTGGTCGAGGTTGCGCCGATGGCGCGCCCGCCGGTGTGCAAGCTCATGGACTTCGGCAAGTTCAAGTACGAGAGCGCACTCAAGGCGCGCGAAGCGCGGCGTAATCAGCAGCAGACCGTCATCAAGGAAATGAAGCTTCGGCCGAAGATCGACCCGCACGACTACGAGACCAAGAAGGGTCACGTGGTGCGGTTCCTCAAGGCGGGCGACAAGGTCAAGGTGACGATCATGTTCCGCGGTCGCGAGCAGAGCCGCCCGGAGCTGGGTTACCGGCTCCTGCGCCGGCTCGAGTCCGAGATCACGGACCTGGGATACGTCGAGGCCGCCCCGAAGCAGGACGGCCGAAACATGATCATGGTTCTCGCTCCGCACCGGGCCGTCAAGGCTTCCGCGGTCGCCGCCACGGCGTCTCGCGGTGGCCCTCGGGACCGGGCCGCGGACGAGTCCGCCGCTCCGGCAGCCGATGACACCGCGGCGGTCGGCGAGACCGCAGCAGCCGGTGACACCGGCACCGCCGCCACCAGCGGCGAGTAACAGGGGAGAAGACGTTCCACATGCCGAAGATGAAGAGCCACACGGGTATGGGTAAGCGGGTCAAGGTGACCGGCAAGGGCAAGATCGTTGCCCAGCAGGCCGGCCTCCGCCACAACCTGGAGAAGAAGCCCTCCACCCAGACCCGCCGGCTGACCGGCACGGTCGTGCTGGCCAAGGCCGACGTCAAGCGCATCAAGAAGCTGCTCGGCCGCTGACGCGCGCCACCTTTACGTAAGAAGGAGTTGAGATGGCACGCGTCAAGCGGGCTGTAAACGCCCAGAAGAAGCGTCGTACCCTGCTGGAGACCGCGAGTGGTTACCGCGGTCAGCGCTCCCGCCTGTACCGCAAGGCCAAGGAGCAGGTGCTGCACTCGATGCAGTACGCCTACCGGGACCGTCGCGACCGCAAGGGCGACTTCCGGCAGCTGTGGATTCAGCGGATCAACGCGGGCGCCCGGGCCAACGGGATGACCTACAACCGTCTGATCCAGGGCCTGCGTCTGGCCGGCATCGAGGTCGACCGCAAGATCCTGGCCGACATGGCTGTCAACGACGCCGCCTCGTTCGCGGCGATCGTCGAGCTGGCCCGGGCCGCGGTCACGGCCGAGGGCACCGGCGGCGCGGCGGCTCAGGCCGCCTGATCCCCACGCACCAGAGCGAGGCGTCTCCCGTGTCGGCACCGCCGTCCGGGGGGCGCCTCGATCGTGCCGGAGGAACCCACACCATGGCCTTCACCCCGCGTACCCCAAGGGTTGTCGCCGCCCGCCGCCTGCAACGCCGCCGGGACCGCGACGCGACCGGCCGGTTCCTGGCCGAGGGTCCGCAGGCGGTCCGCGAGGCCCTCGCGCGGCCGGGGGTGGTCACCGAGCTGTTCGGTACGACCACCGCGCTCGACAGGTACCCGGAGTTGGCCGCCGCCGCGGCCCACGCCGACGTGCCGGTCTCCGAGGTGACCGAGGAGGCCATCGCGGCGCTTGCCGAGACCGTCGCCCCGCAGGGGCTGGTGGCCGTCTGCCGGCAGCTGGACGTGTCGTTGGAGCAGGCCCTCGCGGGTGCGCCCCGGCTGGTGGCGGTGCTCGCCGAGATTCGTGACCCGGGCAACGCCGGCACGGTGCTGCGCACCGCCGACGCCGCCGGCGCCGGGGCGGTGGTCTTCGCCGGAGACGCCGTCGACCCGTACAACGGCAAGTGTGTGCGGGCTTCGGCCGGCAGCCTCTTCCACGTCGACGTGGTGCGCGCCACCGACCCGGTCGCGGTGGTCGCCGCGCTGCGCGCCGCCGGTCTCTCGATCTTCGCCACCACCGGGTACGGCGACAGCGACCTGGACGACCTGACCGACTACGGCCGGCTCGTCGGGCCGACCGCCTGGTTGTTCGGCTCGGAGGCGCACGGCCTGCCGGAGGAGCTGACCGCCGCCGCCGACGCCCGGGTGCGGGTGCCGTTGTACGGGCGCGCGGAGAGCCTGAACCTGGCTGCCGCCGCGGCGGTCTGCCTGTACGCTTCAGCGAGAGCGCAGCGCTGAGGGTGACCGCCTGCGGCGCGACTGACAGCAGGGGAGAGCGTCCGTCCATGAACGCGACACGGCGTTCGTTTAGCCAGCCCGCCGGTGTCGGCGGGCGGCGGGCCTGACCTGCTCCCTGCGCAACTCCTACCGGCGGGCTGCGGCACAGCCGCGCGTCCGTAGACTCGCTAAGCCGCCCCGGTGAGGGCTGGCGCCGCCGTGAGGGAGTGCCCGTACGCCATGAGCTACCGCAACGATCCGTACGACCCGAAGCAGGTCGCCCTGCTCGACCCCGCCGCCCTGGACGAGGCTGTCGCGGACGCCACGAAGGCGTTCACGGCGGCGGCCGACCCGGACGCGCTCACCGCACTGCGCCCGGTGCACCTCGGTGACCGGTCCCCGGTCTCGTTGGCGCGCCGGGAGATCGGCGCGTTGCCGCCGGCCGCGAAGTCCGACGCGGGCAAGCGGGTCAACGAGGCCCGCCGGGCGATCGAGACCGCCTACGCCGACCGCGCCGAGGTGCTGGAGCGCGAACAGGCCGAGCGGGTGCTGGTCGAGGAGCGGGTGGACGTCACCCTGCCCTACGACAGGCGTCCACGCGGCGCCCGGCACCCGTTGAGCACCCTGATGGAGTCGATAAGCGACCTGTTCGTCGGGATGGGCTACGAGGTGGCCGAAGGGCCCGAGGTCGACCTGGAATGGGTCAACTTCGACGCGCTGAACATCCCCGCCGACCACCCGGCGCGCGGGTTGATGGACACCTTCCACATCGCATCCCCTGATGGCTCCGCGGGCTCCGGGCTTGTATTGCGAACCCACACCTCCACGGTGCAGACCCGTACGATGCTCAGCCGCAAGCCCCCGATCTACGTGATCGTGCCGGGCCGGGTCTACCGCACCGACGAGATCGACGCCACCCACAGCCCGGTGTTCCACCAGGCCGAGGGGCTGGTGGTCGACAAGGGCATCACGATGGCGCACCTGCGGGGCACCCTCGACCACTTCGCCCGGGCGATGTTCGGGCCGGAGGCGAAGACCCGGTGGCGGCCGCACTACTTCCCGTTCACCGAGCCGTCGGCGGAGTTCGACGTGTGGTTCCCCGAGCACCGCGACGGCCCACAGTGGGTCGAGTGGGGTGGCTGCGGCATGGTCAACCCGCGGGTGCTGCGCGCCTGTGGCGTCGACCCGGAGGTCTACTCCGGATTCGCGTTCGGCATGGGCATCGACCGGACCCTGATGATCCGGCACGGGGTCAGCGACATCCGCCATCTCTTCGAGGGCGACGTGCGGTTCAGCCGCGCGCTCGGGACCGGGGCGTAGGCGATGCGAGTACGAGACACGGGAACGGTGGTCTGACGTCATGCGAGTTTCTGTCAGTTGGCTGCGGGAGTACGTCGACCTCCCCGCAGAGCTGCCCACCGGTGACCTGGAGCAGGCCCTGGTCGACCTCGGCATCGAGGTCGAGTCCGTGGTGGACCTGCGCGAGAGCGTCACCGGTCAGCTCGTCGTCGGTGAGGTCCGCGAGATCGAGGAGCTGACCGGTTTCAAGAAGCCGATCCGGTTCTGCCGGGTCGACGTGGGCGCCGCGAACGGCACCGGTGAGCCGCAGGAGATCGTCTGCGGTGCGCGTAACTTCGCCCCCGGTGACCGGGTGGTGGTGATCCTGCCCGGTGGTGTGCTGCCGGGCGGGTTCGCCATCGGCGCCCGCAAGACGTACGGGCACAACTCGGCGGGCATGATCTGCTCGGCGAAGGAGTTGGGCCTGGGCGACGACCACTCCGGCATCATCGTGCTGGGGCCGGACGTGACGGCCAAGCCGGGTGACGACGCGCGCCCGGTGGTCGGCCTCGACGACGTCGTGCTCGACCTGGAGATCACCCCCGACCGGGGGTACGCGTTGAGCCTGCGCGGCCTGGCCCGGGAGCTGTCGCACGCGTTCGACGTGCCGCTGCGTGACCCGGCCCTGGCGCCGGCTCCGGGCGGCACCGCGACGCCGGCGTACCCGGTGGAGGTCCGCGACACGGTCGGCTGCGACCGGTTCACCGCCCGCCTGGTGCGGGGTGTCGACCCGACCGCGCCCACCCCGTCGTGGATGGCCCAGCGGCTCGTCACCGCCGGCATCCGCAGCATCTCGCTGCCCGTCGACATCACCAACTACGTGATGGTGGAGCTGGGCCAGCCGATGCACGCGTTCGACGCCGACCGGATCGCCGGGCCGCTTGTGGTCCGTCGCGCCGAGGCGGGGGAGAAGCTGACCACCCTGGACGGCGTCAACCGGGTACTCACCGCCGACGACATGGTGATCTGCGACGACACGGGGCCGATCTCCCTGGCCGCGGTGATGGGCGGCGAGACCAGTGAGGTCGTCACCGGCACCACCACCAACGTGCTCTTCGAGGCGGCGCACTGGGACCCGGCGATGGTCGGCCGCACCGCCCGCCGGCACAAGCTGTTCAGCGAGGCCGCGAAGCGCTGGGAGCGCGGCGTCGACCCTGCCGTGGCGCTTGTCGCGCTGGAGCGGGCCGTGGAGCTGCTCACCGAGCACGGCGGCGGCACGCCGAGCACGGAGATCCTCGACATCGACCACGTGCGGCCTCGTACCTCGATCAGCCTCCCGGCGGACCTGCCGACCCGGCGGGTCGGCGTCGAGTACCCGCCGGCGCGGGTGGTCGCCCTGCTGGAGCGGGTCGGCTGCACCGTCGCGCAGGGAGCGGACCGGTTGTCCGAGGACCCGGGCGCGGTCGGCGTGGCCAGCGGTGTCGGGACGACACTGAGTGTCACCCCGCCGACCTGGCGGCCCGACCTGACCGACCCGGCCGACCTGGTCGAGGAGGTGGTTCGCCTCGACGGGTACGACCGGGTGCCGTCGGTGTTGCCGACCGCGCCGCCCGGTCGCGGTCTGACCCCGCGCCAGCGTCGCCGCCGGGCCGTCGCCGACTCGCTTGCGGAGCGGGGGTACGTGGCCGTGCTCGCGCACCCGTTCGTCTCGCCGGAGCTGGCCGACCAGCTCGGTCTGCCGGCCGACGACCCGCGCCGGCCGGCGGTGCGGCTTGCCAACCCGCTGTCCGAGGAGGAGCCGCTGCTGCGCACCACGCTGCTCGGCCCGCTGCTCGGCGTCCTCAAGCGCAACCTCGGCCGGGGTCTTCGCGACCTCGCACTCTCCGAGATCGGTGCGGTCTTCCACCCGCGCGAAGGCGCCGGCAGCCCGCCGGCGATGGGCGTGGACCGGCGCCCCACCGACGCGGAGTTCGCGGCCGCCGACGCGGTGGTGCCGGCCCAGCCGGTGCACGTGGCGGTGGTGCTCTCCGGCGACCTGGATCCGGCCGGCTGGTGGGGTGCGGGTCGACCGGCCGGCTGGGCGGACGCCATCGAGGCGGCCCGGGACGTGCTGGCCGCCGCCGGGATCCCGGACGAGCAGGTCGAGGTGCGTGCCGCCGAGTACGCGCCGTGGCACCCGGGCCGCTGCGCCGAGCTGCGGGTCGACGGCACCGTCGTCGGGCACGCCGGTGAGCTGCACCCGCTGGTGGTCGCGGCGTTGGAGCTGCCCCGCCGCACCAGCGCGATGGAGGTGGACCTCGACGCGTTGCCGTCGACGCCGGTGACGTCCGCGCCGACGGTCTCCGGCTTCCCGCCGGCCCTCATCGACGTGGCGTTGGTGGTGGACGACTCGGTGCCGGCCGAGCAGGTGCGCCGGGCGCTGGAGGCGGGCGCCGGTGAGCTGCTGGAGGACGTGCGGCTGTTCGACGTGTACTCCGGCGCGCAGCTCGGCGAGGGTCGCCGGTCGCTGGCGTACAAGCTGACGTTCCGGGCACCGGACCGGACGCTCACCGTCGAGGAGGCGGTGGCGGCCCGGGATGCGGCGGTCGCGGTGGCGGCGGAGCGCGTCGGCGCGACGCTGCGCGGCGCCTGAGTGATGCCGGCGCTGGGATGGTTCGCGGTGGCCGCCGTGCTCGCGGTGGCCACCGCCGGCCTGATCTGGGCCCGCCGACACCTGCTGTTGGTCGCGGTGGTGGGGCGCAGCATGGAGCCGACGCTGCGCTCCGGTGACCGGGTGCTGGCCCGGCGTGTGCCGCTGGCCCGGGTCCGACCCGGGGACGTGGTCGTGGTGGTGGCGCCGGTGGCGATGACCGCCGGCCACCCCACCCGGCCCGAGGCGGAAGGTCCCGGCCTGCTGATCAAGCGGGCGTACGCGGTGCCCGGCGACCCGGTGCCGGTGGACCGGGTGCCGCTGCTGCGCTCGGGCGGTGACGAGGTCGTGCCGGCGGGTCGGCTGGTGGTGCTCGGCGACAACCCGTCGCACAGCTACGACTCCCGCGAGTGCGGTTACATCCCCGAGCCGGACGTGCTCGGCGTGCTGGTCCGGCCGCGACCGCATACCCGCTGACCGGCCGCGCCGTGCGGTGGACGGCGTGCCGCCCGGCCGGGGCCGGACGGCACGCCGCGACCGCTCAGCAGAGGGCGGTCATCGTGCTCGCGCCCGCGCTGCAGCTGTAGCCGCAGCCGCCGCAGAACGTCTTGCAGGCACCGTTCTGGCTGCACCGCTTCAGGTAGCAGGTGGCGCAGACAGCGCACCACGGGTCCGGTGGACAGCCGGCAGCGGCCGTCACCTTGGGTACGAACACGCCGAGCATCCGCTCGCCCAGGGTTTCCAGTCGACGGAACATCAGTTCACCTCCTCTCGGTACTGATCGGTGCCCGGACGCTACGGCGGCTCGCTACACCGCCCGTACAGCCGACTCGGCCGTCGATGGTTGTCGATGTATCCGCGATGTATCCGCCGCTCCTAGCCTGGGCCTCCCGGCGAGGAGGTGGCGTGACGATGCGAGCCCTGGAGTTGACCGCACGGCTGCTGTTGGCCCTGGTGTTCGTGGTAGCGGTGGTCGGCAAGCTGCGTACCCGGGCGGGTTTCGCGGAGTTCGTCGCGTCGGTGCGCCAGTTCGGCGTGCCGGCCCGCTGGGCCCCGCCGGCCGCCCGCGTCGCCGTCGCCACCGAGGCGGCCGTGGTCGTTCTGCTCGCCGTCGGGCGCACCGTGCCCGCCGGGCTGCTGCTGGCCACCGGTCTGCTCGGCGTGCTCACCGCCGCGATCGTCGGCGCGCTGCGGCGGGGGGCCCGGCCGGCCTGCCGCTGCTTCGGTGCCGGCGACGCGCCGATCGGCGCCCGGCACGTCGTCCGCAACCTCGCCCTCACCACCGTGGCGTTGCTCGGCCTGCTGGGCTGGGCGACCGCCAGCGGGCCGCCGTCGGCACCCACCGTGCTGCTCGCTGTCGGCGTCGCGGTGCCGCTCGCCGCCGTGGTGGTCCGCCTCGACGACGTGGTCGCACTCTTCGCACCCACCCCGTCCCGGGCGCCCCGCCCGGCCCGCCGCTCCTGATCCCGGCCCGTACCCTCCCGCACCCCGAAGGAGTCCTCATGGCGCTGTTGACCGTCGCCGTCGTCCTCGTCGCCGCTCTCGGCCTGCTCAACCTGATCCTGATGCTCGGCGTGATCCGACGCCTGCGGGAGCACACCGAGCTGCTCAGCGAGCAGCAGAGCGCGCCGCCGCCGGTGATGTTGGAGGTCGGCTCGATCCCCGGTGACTTCCTGTCGACCGCTGTGGACGGTCGGGTGTTCGCGCGGACCGACATGCCGCCGATGACCCTGATCGCGTTCCTCTCGCCGAGCTGCGAGCACTGTGAGGAGCAGGTTCCGGTGCTGATCGACCGGGCGCGGAGCATGCCCGGCGGCGCCGATCACGTCTGGGTCGTGGTGGTCGGCAAGGGCCCGGACACCCAGCCGTACGCGGACCGGTTCGCCGGCCTGGCGACCGTCTTCGTCGAGCCCGGGAACGGGGCGCTGCCGCTCGCGTTCGGGGTCAAGGGATACCCGGCGTTCGGCCTGCTCGACGAGCGCGGGATCGTCGGGGCGACGGCGTTCGGCATCGCCCGGTTGGACCTTCCGGTGGCACGGTGAGCAGCTTCCGGCTGACGCCGCGACGGGCCGCCCGGCACGCCCGGGCGGCCCTCGGCCTGACCTGGCGGGCGGCCCCGGCGGGCACCGCTGCGGATCTGGTCCTCGCGGCGCTGGCCGGGCTCACCCCGGTGCTCGTCGCCGCGCTGACCAAACTGCTGCTGGACCGGCTCACCGGCGGTGCCTCGGCCGGTGCGACGTTGGCCGCGCTCGCGGCCGGCCTCGCCGTCGCCGCCGCGCTCAACGCGGTCCTGCCGCACCTGCGCACGTACGTGGCGGCGGAGCGGTCCCGGGCGGTGTCCCGGCTGGTCCGCCGCCGGTTGCACGACGCGGTGCAGCGCCTGGTCGGGCTGGTCCGGCTGGAGGACCCGGAGTTCCAGGACCGGTTGCAGGCGGCCCAGCAGACCGGGCACCTCGGCCCGACCCAGCTGACGGGCAACGCGTTCGGCGTGGTGCAGAGCGTCCTGGCGATGGGCGGTTTCCTCGGCATTCTGCTGGTGCTCAACCCGCTGATCGGGGCACTGGTGCTCCTCGCCGCCCTGCCCACTCTCTGGATGCAGTTGCGGCTCAACCGGGCTCGGGCGGCGATGGTGCTGCGCCTGGAGCACTTCCAACGACGGGACATGTTCTTCGCCCAACTGCTTGTGGGTGTCGCGGCGGCGAAGGAGGTGCGGCTGTTCGGTCTGGGCCGGTTCTTCGGCGACCGGATGCTGGACGAGCTGCACGGCATGCACCGGGTGGAGCAGCGGCTGGACCGCCGGGAGGTGCGCGCCCAGGCGGTGCTCGGCCTGCTCGGCGCGGCGGTGGCCGGCGTCGGGGTGGTCTACACCGTGTCGGTGGCCCGCTCCGGTGGGCTGACCCCCGGCGACGTGGTCATCTACCTGGCGGCGGTGCCGGGTGTGCAGGGCGCGCTGGGCAGCCTGGTCAGTCAGCTGGGCGGGATCCACCAGGCACTGCTCCTCTTCGAGCACTACCACGAGGTGGTGCAGGTCGAACGGGACCTGCCGGTGCCGGCCACCCCCCGTCCGGTGCCACCGCTGACCGAGGGGATCGAGCTGCGCGACGTGTGGTTCCGCTACTCACCGGAGCACCCGTGGGTGCTGCGCGGGGTGGACCTGTTCCTGCCGGCCGGCTCGACGACCGCGCTGGTCGGGCTCAACGGCGCCGGCAAGAGCACGCTTGTCAAGCTCCTGTGCCGGTTCTACGACCCGGAGCGCGGCAGCATCCGGTGGGACGGGGTCGACCTGCGGGAGCTCGATCCGGTGGGGCTGCGGGAACGGCTGGGCGCGGTGTTCCAGGACTTCATGCCGTACGACCTCAGCGCGGCGGAGAACATCGCGCTTGGTGACCTGAGTGCGCGCGACGACCCGGAGCGGTTGCGGGCCGCTGCCCGCGACGCCGGTATCGACGACGCGCTCGCCGCGTTGCCCCGAGGCTACGACACCCTGTTGACCCGGATCTTCTTCGACGGCCCGGACCGTGACGACCCGCAGGCCGGGGTGGTGCTCTCCGGTGGCCAGTGGCAGCGGGTGGCGCTGGCCCGTGGGTTCCTGCGCGCCGACCGGGACCTGCTGATGCTCGACGAGCCCAGTTCCGGCCTGGACGCCGAGGCCGAGGCCGATCTGCACCGCCGGTTGGGTGAGCTGCGCCAGGGGCGGACAAGTCTGCTCATCTCGCACCGGCTCAACGCGGTCCGTGACGCGGATGCCATCGTGGTCCTCGCCGATGGGCGGATCGCCGAGCAGGGTGACCACGAGCAACTGCTCGCCGCCGGCGGCGGGTACGCCCGGCTGTTCACTCTTCAGGCACGCGGTTACCGGGAGGAGGCCGCGGCGCCGGCCTGATCGGCGACCGGTCCGCCGCCCTCGGTGGCGGCGAGTTCGGCGGCGAAGAGCCGCACCAGCGCGCCGATGTGGAACCGGCCCGGTCCGGCCGGTTCGGCGAGCTGTGCGGCGACCAGTCGGTCCAGGGCCCGCGCCGCGTCCTCGCGGGGGACTCCGGTCAGCGCGGCGGCCAACTCCGCGGTGACCGGCCCGGGGTGGGCCCGGCCGAGTCGCAGGAAGGTGGGGGCCGCGGGGCCGAGCCGGCGGTAGCTCGCGCTGAGGCGGGGGCCGAGCCCGGTCTCGGCGAGCCGGTACCGCTCGTCGCGCAGCAGCCGCGCCAACCGGCTCAGCGACCAGTGCGGCCCCTCGTTCAGCCGGCGGGCCGCGGTGCGCAGCGCGAGCGGTAGCCGCTCACAGAGGTTGACCACCGCCGAGGCGGCCTCCGGCTCGTCGTCGACCGTGCGGTCCCCGGCCGTGGCCCGCAGCAGTGCCAACGCGTCGGCGGCGGGCAGTGGATCGAGCCGCAGCTTGGAGGCGTCGCCGGTGGTGACCGGGTTGCGGCTGGTGACCAGCAACGCGCACCCCCCTCGTGCCGGCAGCAGGCCGTCGATCTGGTCGGCGTCGGCCGCGTTGTCGAGCACCAGCAGCACCCGCCGGTCGAAGAGCAGCGACCGGACCCGGGCGCGGGCCTCGGCCTCGCTGGCCGGCTTCGGCTGGTCGGCGCCGGGTTGCAGCGCCCGTAGGACCCGTCTGGCGACCTGCAACGGCGGCGGTGGCGCGTCGGCGACCGACCCGCCGAGGTCGAGGTGGATCTGGCCGTCGGGGAACGCGTCAAGGGCCTGGGCCGCGGCATACAGCGCCAGGGCGGACTTGCCGGTGCCCGCCATGCCGTAGATGGCGACCGTGACCGGTAACCGCCGGGTGTCGACGAGCGCCTCGCGCAGCCGGGCCAGCTCGGCTCGGCGGCCCACGAAGGGCCCGGCGGGGCAGGGCAGCTCGTGCGGTACCCGTTGCTCCACGGAACGCCCGCGCACACGGGTGTCACCGACACGCCGGGCGGGGGTCGTCGGGTGCCGTTCCTGCCGGTTCACCGAGCGGTACAGCTCGGTCAGCTCCGGCCCGGGTGCCACACCCAACTCGCCGTCGAGCGCCCGACAGGCCGCCCGGTAGGTCCGGACCGCGCCGGCCTGGTCACCCGCGCGGTGCAGGGCAGTCATGAGCAGCGCCCACGCCGGTTCGCGCAGCGGGTGCTCGGCGAGGTGCTCGCGGAGCAGGGTGAGCAACGCCGGCGTGCCGCAGTCGCCGAGGTCCAGGCGGCAGGCCGCGTACGTCTCCCGGGCACCGGCCCGTCGCTCGCGCAGCCGGTCGAAGGCCGCCGCGGCCGCCGGCCCGTACGCCGGGGGCGGTTCGGTCGGCGACCAGAGCGCCAGCGCGCGGCCCAGCAGCGTGGCGGCCAGTTCGGGTTCGCCGCTGATCCGGGCCGCGTGGCCCTCGGTGACGAGTCGCTCGAACTCGGCGGCGTCCAGCTCGCCCGCCTCGACCCGGAGGACGTACCCGCCGTGCTCGGCGGGCAGCCGGGGCGGGGCGCCGGGGGAGTCGAGCAGGTGCCGGAGCTGGCTGGCGTGGCTGCGCAGGTTCGCCACGGCGGAGGCCGGGTAGCGGGTGCCCCACAGCTCCTCGCGGAGGCGTTCGACGGGCACCGTCATGCCGGCCTGCAACAGCAGGGTGACCAGCAGGGCACTGGGCCGTCCGGCCGGCACCCGCAGGGCCAGGTCGTCGCGGCGCACCCGGACCGGACCGAGGATCTCGAACGACAGCCCCACGCGCGCCTCCGTCAGGTGCCCCCACGCGAGCCGGACAGGCCGACCCACCACCGTCGAAAAATCATGCTAGTCGATTTTTCGACAGCTCCGGAGGTTTCGTCGAATGGCAGCGGGATCACATCAACATGCAGTGGACCGTATGAACTTGCAGTCACTGATCGCTCTTGCTAGCCTTCGCCGTATAGTCATGCGGAGGTGAGTATGGGGATTCGAGTCGCGGTCGCCGGGGCGAGCGGCTACGCCGGAGGCGAGCTGCTGCGCCTGATCGCCGGGCACCCGGAGTTCGACCTGGTCGCCGCCACCGCGCACAGCCAGGCCGGGCACCGTGTCGACGTGGCGCACCCGCAGCTGACCGGGCTCGACCTGGTGCTCGGGGAGACCGACCCGGGCACCCTGGCCGACGCGGACCTCGTCTTCCTGGCGCTGCCGCACGGTCAGTCGGCGGCCCTCGCGGCCCAACTCCCGGCCGAGGTGCGGATCGTCGACCTGGGCGCCGACCACCGGTTGGCCGACCCGTACGCCTGGGCCCAGTACTACGGTGGCACGCACGCCGGGCAGTGGACCTACGGCCTGCCCGAGCTGCCCGGTCAACGAGAGCTGATCGCCGGCTCCACCCGGGTCGCGAACACCGGCTGCTACGCCGCCGCGATCACCCTGGCGCTCGCGCCGCTTGTCGCCGGCGGGGCGGCCAGCCCCGCCGACGTCGTGGTGGTCGCCGCCTCCGGCACCTCCGGCGCCGGCCGCGCGGCCAAGGCGCACCTGCTGGCCAGCGAGGTGATGGGTGACCTGTCGCCGTACCGGGTGGGAACCCACCAGCACGTACCGGAGATCAAGCAGGCCAGCGGCGCCACCGGCCTGTCGTTCACCCCGGTCCTGGCGCCGATGCCCCGCGGCATCCTGGCCACGGTCACCGCGGTGCCGGCGCGCGGCGTCGACCCGCAGGAGGTGCTGGCGCGGGCGTACGCCGACGCTCCGTTCGTGCACGTGCTTCCGGAGGGCCGGTGGCCGCACACCGCCGCCACCCTCGGCTCCAACTCGTGTCACCTCCAGGCCACGGTCGACGTCGACTCGGGTCGTCTGATCGTGCTCAGCGCCCTGGACAACCTGGGTAAGGGCGCCGCCGGCCAGGCCGTGCAGAACGCCAATCTGATGTTCGGTCTGCCGGAGACGACGGGCCTGTCGATCTGGGGAGTCACGCCATGAGTGTCACCACCCCTCGGGGGTTCCGGGCGGCCGGTGTGGCCGCCGGGCTCAAGGCCAGCGGTGGTGCGGACGTCGCCCTGGTGGTCAACGACGGCCCGGACGCCGGTGTGGCAGGTGTCTTCACCACCAACCGGGTCAAGGCCGCGCCGGTTCTCTGGAGCCAGCAGGTCGTGCAGGGCGGTGTGGTTCGCGCCGTGGTGCTCAACTCCGGCGGTGCCAACGCCTGCACCGGGCCGGCCGGCTTCCAGGACACGCACGCCACGGCCGAGCACACCGCCGCCGCGCTGACCTCGGTCAGCCCACGGTTGATCCTCGGCGCTGGTGAGGTCGCGGTCTGCTCGACCGGGCTGATCGGTGAGCGGCTGCCGATGCCGAAGTTGCTGCCGGGCGTCCGCTCGGCGATCAAGAGCTTGTCCCGGGACGGTGGCGCGGCCGCCGCCGAGGCCATCATGACCACGGACACCCGACCGAAGACCACTGTGGCCCGGGGCAGCGGCTGGACGGTGGGTGGCATGGCCAAGGGCGCCGGGATGCTCGCGCCGGGGATGGCCACCATGCTCTGCGTGTTGACCACCGACGCGGTGGCCGGGCCGGCGACGCTTGACGAGGCGTTGCGGGCGGCGACCCGGGTCACCTTCGACCGGGTGGACAGCGACGGTTGCATGTCCACGAACGACACCGTGCTGTTGCTGTCCAGCGGCGCGAGCGGCATCGAGCCGACGCCGGCCGAGTTGGCCGCCGCCGTCACCGCGGCCTGTCACGACCTGGCCCAGCAGTTGGTGGCCGATGCCGAGGGCGCCACCAAGCAGGTCGCCATCGACGTGGTCGGCGCGGCGAGTGAGGACGAGGCGGTCGAGGTGGGCCGTACGGTGGCCCGCAACAACCTGGTCAAGACCGCGTTGTTCGGCAACGACCCCAACTGGGGTCGGATCCTCGCCGCCGTCGGCACCACCACCGCCGCGTTCGACCCGGACGAGGTGGATGTGGCGGTCAACGGAGTCTGGGTGTGCCGGGGCGGTGCCGCCGCCGAGGACCGCTCGAAGGTCGACCTGACCGGGCGGGACGTGACCATCCGGATCGACCTGCACGCGGGCACGTCCGCCGCCACCATCTGGACGAACGACCTGTCGCACGCGTACGTGCACGAGAACTCGGCCTACTCGACGTGAGCGCGAGGAACGCAGCGCAGCGGAGTCCCGCAGTCGCGAACGAAGGGACGGCACGGTGAGCGCGAGGAACGCAGCGCAGCGGAGTCCCGTAGTCGCGAACGAAGGGGCGGCACAGTGAGTCTCAGTAGCGACCTGGCTCGCGCCCAGGTCAAGGCGGAGACGTTGATCGAGGCGCTGCCCTGGTTGGCGCGCTTCTCCGGGTCGACGGTCGTGGTGAAGTACGGCGGCAACGCGATGACCGATCCGGAGTTGCAGCGGGCGTTCGCGGCCGACATGGTCTTCCTGCGTTATGCCGGCCTGAAGCCGGTGGTGGTGCACGGCGGTGGTCCGCAGATCTCCGCGATGCTGGGTCGCCTCGGCATCGCCAGCGAGTTCCGGGGTGGTCTGCGGGTGACCACCGCCGAGGCGATGGACGTGGTCCGGATGGTGCTTGTCGGCCAGGTGGGCCGGGAGCTCGTCGGTCTGATCAACTCGCACGGCCCGTACGCCGTCGGCCTCTCCGGCGAGGACGCCCGGCTGTTCACCGCGGTGCGGCGCCCGGCGTACGTGGACGGGGTGCCGGTCGACGTGGGGCAGGTCGGTGACGTCGAGTCGGTCGACGTGTCGGCGGTGACCGACCTGATCGAGGCTGGTCGGATTCCGGTGATCTCCACGGTGGCGCCGGACGTGGAGGGGGTGCTGCACAACCTCAACGCGGACACCGCCGCCTCGGCGCTTGCCGTCGCGTTGCGGGCCCGCAAGCTGGTGGTGCTCACCGATGTGGCCGGTCTGTACGCCGACTGGCCGGACACCACGAGCCTGGTCTCCGAGATCGCGGCGGACGACCTGGCCAAGCTGCTGCCCAGCCTGGAGTCGGGGATGGTGCCGAAGATGGAGGCCTGCCTGCGGGCGGTGCGTGGGGGAGTGCCGGCGGCACACGTCGTCGACGGCCGGGTGGCGCACTCGACGTTGCTTGAGGTGTTCACCTCGGAAGGGTTCGGAACGATGGTGGTGCCGACAGACGGGACGGACGCGACATGAGCACGTTGGCGCAGCGGTGGAAGCAGTCCATGATGGACAACTACGGCACGCCGCCGGTGGCGTTGGTCTCCGGCGCCGGTGCCGTCGTGGTCGACGACGCCGGTCGGGAGTACCTCGACCTGGTGGGTGGCATCGCGGTCAACGCCCTCGGTCACGCCCACCCGGCGGTGGTGGCGGCGGTGTCGAAGCAGGTCGCGACCCTCGGGCACGTCTCCAACCTGTACGTGGCCGAGCCGCCGGTCGCCCTCGCCGAGCTGTTGTTGGCGCTCGCCGGCCGACCCGGCCGGGTGTTCTTCGCCAACTCGGGCGCGGAGGCGAACGAGGCGGCGTTCAAGCTCTCCCGGCGTACCGGCCGCACCCACGTGGTGGCCGCCAGGGGCGGCTTCCACGGCCGTACGATGGGCGCCCTCGCGTTGACCGGTCAGCCGGCCAAGGTCGACCCGTTCCGGCCGCTGCCGGGTGAGGTGACCCACGTCGACTACGGCGATGTGGCCGCCCTCGACGCGGCCGTCTCCGACGCCACCGCCATGGTGATCCTGGAGCCGATCCAGGGTGAGAACGGTGTGCTCGTCCCGCCGGCGGGTTATCTCGCCGCGGCCCGGCGGATCACCGCCCGGCACGGCGCGCTGCTGGTCCTCGACGAGGTGCAGACCGGCGTGGGGCGCACCGGGCACTGGTTCGCGCACCAGGCCGAGGGCGTGGAGCCGGACGTGGTCACCCTGGCCAAGGGGTTGGGTGGCGGGCTGCCCATCGGCGCCACGCTGGCCTTCGGCCCCGCCGCGGACCTGCTCACCCCCGGCTCGCACGGCACCACGTTCGGCGGCAACCCGGTCAGCTGCGCGGCGGCGCTCGCCGTGGTGGCGACGATCGCCAACGATGGCCTGCTCGACAACGTCAAGCGGGTCGGCGAGCGGCTGCGTCGCGGCATCGAGGCGCTGGGCCACCCGCTCGTCGCCGGCGTACGCGGTGCCGGTCTGCTGCTCGGCGTGGCGCTCACCGCGCCGGTGGCGTCGGTGCTGGCCGAGGCCCTGCGGGAGGCCGGTTTCCTGGTCAACCCGGTGCAGCCGGGCGCGCTCCGGCTGGCTCCGCCGCTGATCCTCACCGCCGACCAGGCGGACGCCTTCCTGGCGGCGCTGCCCGCCGCGCTGGACGCGACCGCTCCGGCAGCCGCCGGCGCGCAGACCGCACCATCCACCCTGACCACCACGACGGGGACGACTCGATGACCCGGCACTTCCTTCGCGACGACGACCTCTCGCCCGCCGAACAGTCCGCGGTCCTCGACCTGGCGGCGCGGATGAAGGTGGACCGGTTCGGGCACCAGCCGCTTGCCGGCCCCCGCTCGGTGGCGGTGCTCTTCGACAAGCAGAGCCTGCGGACCAGGATCTCGTTCGACGCCGGGATCGCCGAGTTGGGCGGGCACCCCCTCGTGGTGGACACGCAGGTCACCCACTTCGGTCGCGGTGAGTCCCTCGCGGACGCGGGGCGCGTGCTGTCCCGCTACGTCGCGGCGATCGTGCTGCGGACCCACGGGGACGAGCGGATCGCCGAGGTGGCGTCGGGCGCCGGTGTGCCGGTGGTCAACGCGCTCACCGACGGTTTCCACCCGTGCCAGCTGCTGGCCGACCTGCTCACCATCCGGGAGCGGTGCGGTGGCACGACCGGCCGTACCCTGGCGTACGTGGGGGACGGCGCGAACAACATGGCGCAGTCGTACCTGTTGGCCGGGGCGACGGCCGGGATGCACGTGCGGATCGCCGGCCCGGACGGGTTCGCCCCGGACGCGGCAGTGGTGCGACGGGCCACCGAGATCGCCGCGGCCACCGGCGGGTCGGTGCGGGTGCTGACCGACCCGGCCCAGGCGGTACGCGACGCCGACGTGCTCGCCACCGACACCTGGACGTCGATGGGGCAGGAGTCCGACGGGTTGGACCGGATCACCCCGTTCCTGCCGTACCAGGTCAACAAGGAACTGCTCGGCCAGGCCGCACCGGACGCGATCGTGCTGCACTGCCTGCCCGCGCACCGCGGCGAGGAGATCACCGACGACGTGCTCGACGGTCCGCAGAGCGCGGTCTTCGACCAGGCGGAGAACCGGCTGCACGCGCAGAAGGCGCTGCTGACGTTCCTGTTGGAGACCGCCACCGAGGGTGCCGCCGCCGGTGACACCGCCACCGGGGGGTCGCGATGACCGCCCCGCTGACCCGCGCGGCCCGGCACGCCCGGATCGTGGAGCTGATCCGGGACGGGGCGATCCGGTCGCAGACCGAGTTGGCCGACCGGCTCGCCGCCGACGGCGTGGGCGTCACCCAGGCCACCCTCTCGCGGGACCTGGAGGAGTTGGGCGCGGTCAAGGTGCGCGGCGGTGACGGCCCGGCCGTCTACCTGATCCCCGAGGACGGGCAGCGACCGCTGCGCGACGCCGAGGCCGCGCCGGCCCGGCTGGTACGGCTGCTGCGCGAACTGCTCAACGGGGTCGACTCCAGCGGCAACATCGCCGTGCTGCGGACACCGCCGGGCGCAGCCCAGTACCTGGCCAGCGCGTTGGACCGGGCGGGTCTGCCGGAGATCGTCGGCACCATCGCCGGCGACGACACCATCCTCGTCGTGGCCCGGGACGCCGTGGGTGGGGCCGCGCTCGGCGACAAGCTCGCCGGCTGGGCCCGCCGGGACGACACCGTGGAAGGGAACACCTCGCCGTGACCGAGCGGGTCGTGCTGGGGTTGCTGGGCCGGATGGCCGCCGCGCGGAACGCCCGGCTGGGTGGCCCCGCGCTCGTGAGTGAAAGGCAAGCAGAGCGATGATTGGCGACGTGGACGACAAGAGCCTGACCGAGAACAGCGCCGCCACCAACCGGACGAGCCTCTGGGGTGGCCGGTTCGCGGGTGGCCCCGCCGAAGCGCTCGCCCGACTGTCGGTGAGCGTGCAGTTCGACTGGCGGCTGGCCCCGTACGACATTGCCGGTTCCCGGGCGCACGCCCGGGTCCTCGCCGGCGCCGGCCTGCTCGACCCGGAGGAACTGGGCCGGATGCTTGCCGCGCTTGACGACCTGGAGGCCGCCTGCGCCTCCGGAACGTTCCGCCCCACGATCGACGACGAGGACGTGCACACCGCGCTGGAACGCGGTCTGCTGGAGCGCCTCGGCAGCCTCGGCGGCAAGCTGCGCGCCGGCCGGTCCCGCAACGACCAGGTCGCCACCGACCTACGGCTCTACCTGCGCGATCACGCCCGGGGCGTGGCCAGCCGCCTGGTCGAGCTGGCGGAGGCGCTCGTCGAGCAGGCTGAGCGGCACGTCGACACGGCCGCGCCGGGCATGACCCACCTCCAGCACGCCCAGCCGGTCACCTTCGGGCACTGGCTGCTCGCCCACGTGCAGCCGCTGCTGCGTGACCTGGAGCGGCTGCGTGACTGGGACCACCGGGCGGCGATCAGCCCGCTCGGCGCGGGCGCCCTGGCCGGTTCCGGGCTCCCGCTGGATCCGGTGGCGGTGGCGAAGGAGTTGGGCTTCCGGACGTCGTTCGCCAACTCCATGGACGCCGTCGCCGACCGGGACTTCGTGGCCGAGTTCCTCTTCGCCACCGCGCTGATCGGGGTGCACCTGTCCCGCCTCGGTGAGGAGGTGGTGCTCTGGACCTCGCACGAGTTCGGCTGGGTGGAGCTGGACGACTCGTTCGCCACCGGCTCGTCGATCATGCCGCAGAAGAAGAACGCGGACATCGCCGAGCTGGCCCGGGGCAAGTCGGGGCGGCTGGTCGGCGGGCTGATGACGGTGCTCACCATGCTCAAGGGCCTGCCGATGACCTACGACCGGGACATGCAGGAGGACAAGGAGCCGGCCTTCGACGCGGTCGACACCCTGGAGCTGCTGCTTCCGGCCCTGGCGGGGATGATCTCCACGATGACGGTCCGGGTGGACCGGCTCGTCGCCGCCGCCCCGGTCGGCTTCTCCCTCGCCACCGAGGTCGCCGACTGGCTGGTCCGACGCAACGTGCCGTTCCGCGACGCGCACGAGATCACCGGCCAGCTGGTGGCGCTCTGCGCGGCCCGGGAGTGCGAGCTGAACGACGTCTCCGACGAGGACCTGACCGCGATCAGCAAGCACCTCGACCCGTCGGTGCGCGACGTGCTCTCCGTCCGGTCGGCTCTCGCGGCCCGGACCACCCCCGGTTCCACCGGCCCCGGCCCGGTCGCCGACCAGCTCGCCGCCGCGGCGGACCGGCTGGCCGGCTGGCGGGAGTGGGCCACCGAACGGGTCGTCCCGCGCTGAGCGGTGCCGTGGCGTCGGCGTCTGCCGCCGGCGCCGCGGCCGGTTCAGGCCGTGGGGCGCTCCCGCTTGGGGAGCTTGGCCACCACCATGTCGTACGACGAGTCGACCGCCTCGGTCAGCTCGTCGTCGTCGATGCCGCCGTCCAGGCGTAGCGTGTTCCATCCGGACCGGCCGATGTAGGCCATCACGCTGGCGTCGTCGGGGTATCGGTGCAGCCACTCGTCGGCCACCTCCCGGGTCGGCCCGCACTTGATGCCGACCGTCGGCTTGCCCCCGCCGCTGCCGAGGAACGCGAAGATCCGGCCGCCCACCTTCACCACCTCGTCGCCCTCCCACGGTCGGTCCAGCCACGCTCCCGGCTTGGCCAGGCAGTACGCCAGCATCTCCGCGCGCTCCATGGGTGCCTCCTCGTCGTGCGCACAGTGTGCCCGTCCGACCGCCGTCGCGGTCGCGGCCGCCCGCAAGATCGTGCGTGGTCGTCAGGTGGTCTGCTCGGACGAGCGGGCCGCGACCCGTTCGTAGCGCTGCCGGGCCGCCTGTGCGCTGCCCAACCCCAACCCGTACGCGATGGCCTGCCAGGTCAGCCCCCGGTCGCGGGCAAGCGTCAGCAGGCCGGCCTCCAGGGCGTCCAGCTCGGCGCGGACGTGGGGCAGCAGGGTCAGCGCGGCGGTCAGGTCGGCGGCGTCGACCGGCTCTTCCGTGGGCTCCTGCTCGGCCCCGCCGGCGGCCAGGGCGGTGACGAGGGCGACCGCCTCCCACGGGTCGAGCACGTACGGGTGGGCCCAGCGGCCCCGCCGTGTGTCGGTGCCGGCGTGCCGTTCGCTGATTCGCTGTAACGCCTCGTGGGTGCGGTGGGCGCGGGCCCGGCCCGGGTCGGGGGCGGTGAAGATGTCCTCGGTCGTCATTCCCCGAGCACACCCTATGAACGCACGATTGTCAACGAGATGTTGAAGCCTGGCGGCACGGGCCTGCCGTGCCGCCAGGCGACGTCTCAGGGCGCCAGGGTGAACTGACGCTCGTTGAAGATGGGAATGCAGTACGGGTCACAGGGGTTTGCGTCGAGCACACCGAACGCGACGCCCGCCGCGAACGAACGCTCGACCGGGATCACCGCGATCCGCACCTGCTGGGCGCCCTCGACGCAGGTGACCCTCCGGACCGTCGTGCCCGCGCGCATGGTCTGGCCGACCGCCTGCGCGACCTTCACCGTGAGGTCGAACTCGATAGCCTTCGTGCAGGTCACGGTGACCGGCACGATCGCCGCCGCGCCATTCGCCTCGATCTTGCCGGTGCCGCCGATCGCGATCGTGGCCGGCCCCGCGTCGTTGGCCCGCGCCGCGGCCGGCAGCGGGATGCTCGCGCTCGCCGACTGGGTGAAGGCCAGGGTCGCGGCCGCCGCGACGAGGGCGGTGGCGATCAGTGGTCGCCGGATGCTCCGTACGGTCATGGTGGTTTCCTCCCGTTTGTGTCGTCGCTCCCTGCGACGACATCGGGAACACTCCCGAGCCGGCGGTCCGGTTTCACTGTCCGACCATCTGTCCCATCTGCGACGTGAGCCCTCCTCGCTCGTCCCCGGGGTGGTCGGCCCGCCCGCCCGGGTGCCGGCGCGATGCGGTGGGTACCGTCGGGGTCATGGCCCTGTCGTCCGGTGACCACACCACCGACGCCGACCTCACGGCGCTCGCGGACCTGCTCGCCGGTCCACTGCTGCCGGCGGCGCGGGGACTGCTGGGTTGCCGGCTGCACGTCGGCGGCGTCACCGTCCGGATCACCGAGGTCGAGGCGTACGCCGGAAGTGGCGGTGACCCCGCCTCGCACGCCCATCGGGGCCGCACCCCCCGCAACGCCGTGATGTTCGGGCCCGCCGGGTACGCCTACGTCTACTTCACCTACGGCATGCACTGGTGCGTCAACGTGGTCACCGGGGTCGAGGGGGAGGCCGCCGCCGTGCTGCTGCGCGCCGGCGAGGTGGTCGACGGGCTGGCCACGGCACGGGAGCGCCGGCCGGCCATCCGGCGGGACGTGGACCTCGCCCGGGGGCCCGCCCGGCTCTGCTCCGCGCTCGGCATCGACCGTGCGGCGTACGGGGCGTACCTGCTCGGCGACGGCCAGGTCCGGCTGCGGCCCCCGGATCGGCCGGTGCCACCGGAGGCGGTGGTGGCGGGTCCCCGGGTCGGTGTCACCGGCGCGCACGACCTGCCCTGGCGGTTCTGGCTCCACGGCGATCCCACGGTCAGCGCGTACCGTCGGCACGTGCCCCGCGTCCGACGCTGAGCGACCTGCGGGCGTGTGGGCGACGGTGGTTGTCGGGGGGTGTGGCCATAATCACCGGACCTGCTCACGACGGCTCGGAGGACGTCATGGCAACACTGCTCGCGATCGGCACGGCCAAGGGCCTGTTCCTGGCCACCAGCACCGACGACCGGCGCAGCTGGGAGATCACCGGCCCGCACTTTCCGATGACCGGCGTCTACGCGGTCGCTGTCGACACCCGGCGCTCCACCCCGCGGCTGCTCGTCGGCATGACCAGCTCACACTTCGGCCCCAGTGTCGCCACCAGCGACGACCTCGGCGCTTCCTGGGACGAGCCCGACGCGGCGCCGGTCGCCTTCCCGGCCGACACCGGCGTCTCCCTCGGGCGGGTCTGGCAGTTGATGCCGGCCGGCCCCGACGAGCCGGACGTCGTCTGGGCCGGCACCGAGCCGTCGGCGTTGTTCAAGTCCACCGACGGTGGCCGCAGCTTCGAGTTGGTCCGTTCCCTCTGGGACCACCCGCACCGCCCCCAGTGGGAGGCCGGCTTCGGTGGCCAGGCCGTGCACACCGTGCTGCCGCACCCGCGTGACCCGGCTCGGCTGCTGGTCGCCATGTCCACCGGTGGGGTCTACCGCTCGGAGGACGCCGGGGCGAGCTGGGCGCCGGGCAACACCGGCATCCGCGCCTACTTCATGCCCGACGAGTGGCCGGAGTTCGGTCAGTGTGTGCACAAGGCCGCCCGAGACGCCGGCAACCCCGAGCGGCTGTACGCGCAGAACCACCACGGCGTCTACCGCTCCGACGACGACGGCCGCACCTGGTCCTCGATCGCCGACGGGCTGCCCAGCGACTTCGGCTTCCCGATCGTGGCCCACCCGGGGCGCGGCGGCACGGTGTGGACCTTCCCCCTGGTGGCCGACGGCGAGCGGTTCCCGACCGACCACCGCTGCCGGGTGTTCCGTTCCGCCGACGCCGGCGGCAAGTGGGAGCCGCTCTCGGTCGGGCTGCCCGAGGGTCCGTTCTACCCGGCGGTGCTGCGCGACGCGATGTGCGCCGATGACGCCACCCCGGGCGGGGTCTACTTCGGCACCCGCTCCGGGTCGGTCTTCGCCAGTCGCGACGAGGGCGACTCCTGGTCGTCGGTGGCGGCGCACCTGCCCGACGTGCTCTGCGTTCGCGCCGCGGAGGTCTGAGCGTGGTCACCGTGTTGCTGCCCGGTCCGCTGCGCGGCGAGGCAGGGGGCGCGAGTCGGCTGAGTGTCACCGCCGCCGGGACGCTGCGGGCGGTCCTCGACGAGATTGCCGTCGCGCATCCCCGGCTGGCCCGGCGCATCCGCGACGAGCGCGGCGAACTGCGCCGCTATGTCAATGTCTTCGTCGACGGGGAGGACTGCCGCCACTCCGGAGGTCTGGCCGCCCCGGTCGAGGACGGCGCGGAGGTGCAGGTGCTTCCCTCGGTCGCAGGCGGCTGACCGAGTCGACACCATGGGGTTCTCGCCCCGAATGTCGTGGTGTGGGGTGTGGTCGGCGCCACTGCCAGGCGTCCCGCCGACGGAATAGTTGCGTCGTCAAATAAGTTGTGAGCTGCGTCCGGGTACCACGGCGGCACCCGGTTGACACGCGAGGAGCTGGTCATGCAGTTCGGAATCTTCACCGTCGGTGACGTCACGGTCGATCCGACCACCGGTCGGGAGCCGACCGAGCATGAGCGGGTCAAGGCGATGGTCGCGATCGCGCTGAAGGCCGAGGAGGTCGGTCTGGACGTCTTCGCCACCGGCGAGCACCACAACCCGCCGTTCGTGCCGTCCTCACCGACGACCATGCTCGGCTACATCGCGGCGCGCACCGAGCGTCTGCTGCTGTCCACCGCCACCACGCTGATCACCACCAACGACCCGGTGAAGATCGCCGAGGACTACGCGATGCTCCAGCACCTGTCCGACGGCCGGGTGGACCTCATGATGGGCCGCGGCAACACCGGCCCGGTCTACCCGTGGTTCGGCAAGGACATCCGCGCCGGCATCCCCCTGGCCATCGAGAACTACGACCTGCTGCACCGGCTGTGGCGCGAGGACGTGGTCGACTGGAAGGGCAAGTACCGCACCCCGTTGCAGTCGTTCACCTCGACGCCGCGCCCGCTCGACGGCGTGCCCCCGTTCGTCTGGCACGGCTCGATCCGCAGCCCGGAGATCGCCGAGCAGGCCGCGTACTACGGTGACGGCTTCTTCGCCAACCACATCTTCTGGCCCAAGGAGCACACCCAGCGGATGGTCGGGCTCTACCGCCAGCGGTACGCGCACTACGGCCACGGCTCCGCCGACCAGGCGATCGTCGGTCTCGGCGGGCAGGTGTTCATGCGTCGCAACTCGCAGGACGCGGTCCGGGAGTTCCGGCCCTACTTCGACAACGCCCCGGTCTACGGGCACGGGCCGTCGCTCGAGGAGTTCACCCGGGAGACCCCGCTGACCGTGGGCAGCCCGCAACAGGTCATCGACCGCACGCTCGGCTTCCGGGAGTACGTCGGTGACTACCAGCGGCAGCTGTTCCTGATGGACCACGCGGGGTTGCCGCTGAAGACCGTGCTGGAGCAGCTCGACCTGCTCGGCGAGGAGGTCGTGCCGGTGCTGCGTAAGGAGTTCGACGCGCTGCGCCCCGCGCACGTTCCGGCCGCGCCGACGCACGCCTCGCTTGTCGCCGCGGCGGGCGGCGCCAAGGACAGCACCGTGCACGCCGTGGACGACGTGACGGGCAAGGCTCCGGAGGGGGCGACCCGATGACCCGCCGCACCCTGGCCGTGGTCTCGGCGGGGCTGAGTCAGCCCTCGTCGACCCGGCTGCTCGCCGACCAGCTCGCCGCGGCCACCCGCGACGAGTTGGTCCGGCGCGGCCACGAGGTGGAGCTGCACGTCGTCGACCTGCGGGAGTACGCGCACGACGTGGTCAACAACATGCTCACCGGGTTCGCGCCGGCAGCGCTGCGCGAGGTCGTCGACACGGTGACCGGGGCGGACGGCGTCATCGCCGTCACCCCGATCTTCAGCGCCTCGTACAACGGGCTGTTCAAGTCCTTCTTCGACGTGTTGGACAAGGAGTCGCTCGTCGACCGGCCGGTGTTGATCGGTGCCACCGGCGGCACCGCCCGGCACTCGCTCGCGCTGGAGCACGCCGTCCGCCCGATGTTCGCCTACCTTCGGTCGGTGGTGGTCCCGACCGCGGTCTTCGCCGCCCCGGAGGACTGGTCCGACGGCACCGCCGACGGCGCGTTGCGCGGTCGGATCCGGCGCGCCGCCGGGGAGTTGGCCGACCAGATCGAGCGCCGGCCTCCGGCCACCGGGCCGGCGGATCCGTTCGCCCTCACCACCGATTTCCTGCAGATGCTCGGCCGAGGTGACGGCGCGCCGGTCAGCTGACCGGGTGGGCGACCAGCACCGGGCAGTGCGCGTGCTGGATCGCCGCCTGACTGACCGACCCGAGCAGCAGACCGGCGAACCCGGCCCGGCCCCGGGAGCCCACGACCAGCAGCGACGCCGTGCCGCTGGCCTCGACGAGCCCCTGGGCCGCGCCGGCCGCCCGGACCGGATGCTCCCGCACCACCAGGTCGGGGTACGCGGCGCGCGCCACGGCGGACGCGTCGGCGAGTAGCCGCACCGCCTCGGCCTGGTACGCGGCTTGCGACTCCTCGATCTCCTCCGGCACCGTCCGGTCCCCGTCCGCGGGAGCGACGTGCACCAGCACCAGCGGCACGCTGCGCAGCGCCGCCTCGTCGGCGCCGAGGCCCACCGCGAGGCCTGACGACTCGGACCCGTCGACGCCGACAAGCACCGGGCCGTCCACCGGGATCGGCTGGTCGTACGGGCGGACCACAAGCACCGGGCAGTGCGCGTGCGCGGCCACCTGCGCGCCCACTGAGCCGAGCAGCAGTCCGGCGAACCCGCCCAGGCCACGGCTGCCCACCACGACCAGCGCCGCCCGCCGGGACTCCTCGACCAGGGTGGCTCCGGGGCCCGCGCCGACCTGACGTACCTCGACGGCGAGGCCGGGCCACCGTTCGGTCAGCTCGGCCGCCGTGCGCTGCACCATCTCCTGCGCCTCGGGGGAGGGCACCGGTGTCCCGAACTCGTACGGGTTGAGCGGCACGCCGGAGCCGAACGGATGCAGGTAGCCGTGCACCACGAGCAACTGTCGGGACCGGAGCAGTGCGGCGCGCGCCGCGTGCTCGGCGGCGACGAGGCTGGAGGGCGATCCGTCCACGCCCACCACGACAGGTCGGTTCATCGGCGCTCCCCGGGTCGGTCAGGTCATTGTCGGTCGCGCGGACGCCCTGGCGGGGTCGGACGCGCCAGCCCCGGCGTTTCCGGCTACTCGGTGATCCGTAGTTTGCACGTAACTACGTAAGTTCGTATTATCGACGTGTGGACACTGTGGAAGATCGACTCGCCGCGCTGGAGGCACAGGTTGCCGCGTTGAGCGAACGGCTCGCCGCCGCACCCCCGCCGCCCGCGCCCGAAGGCACCTTCTGGGCTCTCGACGGCCTCAAAGCCCGCCTGCCATCCGACGGGCCGGGCGCGGTCCTCTACACCGGCACCGTCCGGGTCGCCGACCAGCGCTACGACTGGCAGTACGGCCGCACCGTCGACGACCTGCTCGCCGCCGACTGGACCGAGCTGGCCAGCACCCTCTCCGCGTTGGCCCACCCGGTGCGGCTGCGGCTGCTGCGGGAGATCCTCGACGGCCGGCAGAGCACCAGCGAGCTGGCCGAGATCGACGAGTTGGGCACCACCGGCCAACTGCACCACCACCTGCGCCAGATCACCGCCGCCGGTTGGCTGCGCAGCGCCGGCCGAGGCCGGTACGCGGTTCCGGCCGAACGCGTGGTGCCGCTGCTGGCCATCCTCACCGCCGCCGGCCGCTGACCAGCGACTCACCCCGATGACCCCCAACCGAAGGAGCCACCATGCGCCGGACGACAGTCACCGCCCTCGTCGTCGCGCTGATCGCCGGTCTGGTCGGGGTGGCGCTGATGCCCCGGGCGCCCCGACTCGGCGCGCAGACCACCGGCGACCGCGCGCTGGCCGCCGCCGTCCGGTCGGCCGCGCCCGACCCGTCCGGACACCGTGGGCTCGCCGTCGCCCTGGTCGAGAACGGGCGCATCCGCGCCGCCGGCCTGGGCGACCGCGACCCCGCCGGCCGACCCGTCGAACCCGGCACCCCGTTCGAGATCGGCTCGGTCACCAAGGCGCTCACCGGCATGCTCCTCGCCGACCAGATCGCCGCCGGGGTCGTCCGCCCCGACGACCGGCTCGGCGCCACCTGGCCCGAGGTGACCGGCTCCGCCCGCGACGTCACGCTCGCCGAACTCGCCAGCCACCGCGCCGGCCTGCCCCGGCTCGCCCCCGGCTCCCCGCTGGGGTGGGCACGCATCATCTGGTCCAACGTCTCCGGCGGCAACCCCTACGGCGGGCAGGGCGTCGACACCATCCGCAGCACCGCCGACCGGGTCGGTCCGGACGACGAGCGCGGCGAGGTCCACTACTCCAACATCGGGCCGTCCGTGCTCGGCCACGCGCTCGCCGTGAAGGCCGGCGTCGCGTACCCCGACCTGCTGCGGGCACGGCTGCTCGGACCGCTCGGCATGACGGCCACCGTCGTCGCCACCCGCGACGGCGACCTGCCGGCCGACCGCGCCCACGGCAGCCGGGCCGGCGGCCGACCACTCGACCCGTGGACGGGGGCCGGTTACGCCCCGGCCGGAGCCGGCCCCTGGTCGACCGCCGAGGACCTGGGCAGGTTGCTCGCCGCGACCCTCGCCGGCACCGCGCCCGGCGCCGACGCCGCGACCGCCCGTTTCCGCGAGGACGACGACACCCGCATCGGGTACGGCTGGTTCACCACCCGACACGGTGACCACGAGGTGGTCTGGCACAACGGCGCGACCGGCGGGTTCCGCTCCTACGTCGGCTTCGAACGCGCCACCGGCCGGGCGGTCGTGGTGCTCGGCAACACCGACAAGGGCGTCGAGCCGATCGGGCTGCGGCTGCTCGGAGTGCCGCAGGAGCAGGCCGACTCGGCGGCGTCGGTGATGCTGCCGTGGATCGGCGCCGGTCTCGCGGTGGCCTTCACCTTCCTCGGCGGCCTGTCCCTGCTCGGCACCGCCCGCCGCCGCCGACTCGACCAGGTGACGGTGCTGGCGGCGGCGGTCTGGGCGTTCGCCTACCTGGGGTTGGGGCACCGGTTGGGGGACTGGTCGGTGGTGCCGGCCTGGCTGTGGCCGCTCGGGGCCGGCCTGTCGGCGGCGGGGGTGGCACTGGCGGCGACCCGGTGGCGTGCCCTGCCGGTGGTCGACGCGCGGGTGCCGTGGCGTCGGCTGCTGTCGGTGGCGAGTTCGGTGGTGGCCGCCGTGCTCGCGGTCGTCGCCGTCGCCGGCTGAGTCCGCGCCGCCGCTGGGTGTCACCGCCGTTGCGTACCCTCGTCCGATGACCCGCGATGTGCTGCTGCGCCCGGTCCTCGAGGACGACCTCGTCGAGTTCTTCCTGCACCAGCAGGACCCGGAGGCCAACCGGATGGCCGCGTTCGGGCCCAAGGACCCGTCCGACCGCCGGGAGTTCGCCGCACACTGGGCCCGGGTCCTCACCAACCCGGCGAACCGGGTCCGTACCGTCGAGGTCGACGGCGAGGTGGTCGGCTACGTGAGCGCCTTCCCGGTCGGCGACCAGACCGAGGTCAGCTACTGGATCGACCCGGCGCGCTGGGGCCGGGGTCACGCCACGGCAGCCCTGGCCGCCCTGCTGCGCGAGCTGCCCCGGCCGGTGCACGCCCGCGCCGCCAAGGACAACGCCGCCTCCCTCGCGGTGCTGCGCAAGTGCGGGTTCGTGGTGGTCGGTGAAGACTCGGGGTACGCGAACGGGCGCGGCGAAGACGTCGAAGAGTGGCTGCTGGAGCTGCCCGCCGACGCCTCTGACCAGGGCGGGCACTAGTCTCGCGGCGTGAACTGGTTGGATCTCGTCGGCTGGGCCGGCTCCGCGGTGCTGGTCTGGTCGCTGCTGCAGTCGCGCATCCTGCGGCTGCGGGCGCTCAACCTCGTCGGCTGCTTCGTGCTGATCGGCTACAACGCCGCGATCGAGGTCTGGCCCGGGGTCGGGCTCAACGTCGTGCTGGCGGCGATCAACATCTGGTACCTGCGCGGAATGCTCGCCACCCGGCACGACGAGAAGACCTACCAGGTGGTGGAGGTCGGCGTCGGCGACCAGTTCCTCGCGCACACGCTGCGGGTGCACGCCGCCGACATCGCCCGGTTCAACCCCGGCTTCCGCTGGGACCCGGCTGCCTCGGGGCGCTCCGCGTTCCTCGTGGTCACCGCCGACGAGGTGGTCGGGGTGGTGCTGTCGCACGCCGAGGCGGGTGGCGTCGCCCAGATCGACCTGGACTACGTCACCCCGAAGTTTCGTGACTTCACCCCGGGCGAGTTCGTCTACCGGCGCAGCCACCTGTTCACCGAACGCGGCTTCCACCGGGTGGTCAGCCCGCCCCGGATGATCGCCCCCTACTACCACCGGCTCGGCTTCCGCCCCGAGGGCGACTCGTACGTCCTCGACCTGCCGGCGTCACCGTCGCCCGAGTCGGCCTAGCGTCACCGACGCCCGATTGGGCACAGCGTCATCGACGCCCGATTGGGCACAGCGTCATCGACGCCCGATTGGGCACAGCGTCATCGACGCCCGATTGGGCACAGCGTCACCGTCGCCCGATTGGGCACAGCGTCATCGACGCCGGATTCGGCGTAGCCTCGCCGGGGCAGGATTCGGCCGGCGCCGGACGGGGCACAGACAACGCCTACGCCGGGCGGGCTCGCCGACCGGCGGGTGCCGCGCATACCGGCCGGTGCCACCACCACGAGGGAGCGAACCGGGCGTGCAGAGCTACGGGAGCCAACTGGCCCTGGTCGGAGTCCTGGTCGTGATCAACGCGCTCTTCGCGGGCAGCGAAATGGCGTTGGTGTCGCTGCGAGACAGCCAGATCCAGCGGCTGGAGCGCACCAGCCGGGCCGGTCGGGTGCTGGCTCGGCTCGCCAAGGACCCGAACCGCTTCCTGGCCACCATCCAGATCGGCATCACCCTCGCCGGCTTCCTGGCTTCCGCCGCCGCGGCGGTCTCGCTGGCCAAGCCCCTGGTGCCGCTGCTCGGGGTGTTCGGCGGCGCCGCCGAGACGGTGGCGATCGTGGCGGTCACCCTCGCGCTGACCTTCGTCACCCTGGTCTTCGGGGAGTTGGCGCCCAAGCGGATCGCGATGCAGTCCGCCGAGCGGTGGGCGCTGCTGGTGGCCCGCCCACTCGACCTGCTCGCCAGCCTCACCCGGCCGGCCGTGTGGGCGCTCGGCGCCACCAGCGACGTGGTGGTCCGCCTGGTCGGGCTCAACCCCAGACACGAGCCGGAAGAGATCGGCCCGGACGAGCTGCGCGACATCGTCGCCGGCAACCACGGCTTCACCAAGGAGCAGCGGACCATCATCGCGGGTGCCGTGGAGATCGCCGACCGGCGGCTGCGGGCTGTGCTCGTACCCCGGTTGCAGGTCTTCACGCTCGACAGCGGGACCACCGCGGAGGCCGCGCGGCTGGTGCTGGCCGCCACCGGGCACTCCCGGGCGCCGGTCGTGCGCCACGGCGGCCTGGACGACACGGCCGGGGTGATCCACCTGCGTGACCTGGTGGGTGTGCCCGACGACCGCCCGGTCGACGAGATCGCCCGGCCGCCGATGCTGCTGCCCGACTCGCTGCCGGTGGTGGACGCGCTGCGGCAGTTCAAGGCCGAGCGCCAGCACATCGCGCTCGTCGTGGACGAGCGCGGCGCGGTCGACGGCATCGTGACGCTCGAGGACATCCTGGAGGAGATCGTCGGCGAGATCTACGACGAGACGGACCGGGATGTGAGCTCGGTGCGGCGCGACCCCGACGGTGCGTTGGTGCTGCCGGGCACGTTTCCGGTGCACGACCTCCCGGACATCGGCGTGGAGTTGCCGTCACGCCCGGCCGGTGACTACACGACCGTCGCCGGGCTGGTGCTGGCCCGGCTCGGGCACATCCCCACCGTCGCCGGCGAGGACGTCACCCTTGACGGCTGGGTTCTGATGGTGGCCGGCATCGACCACCGGGCCATCACCGAGGTACGGCTCAGCCGCGTCCCCGAGGAGGCCGACACCGACGCCGACGAGGCCGCGGAGCCGGTGCTGGACGAGGCCCGCAGCTGACCCGTCCGGCGGGCGTCGTCGCTCAGGCGGGCGAGAGGTTCTGCAACCGGACCTGACCACGGGCGACCAGCCGCTCGTCGGCGTCGGTGATCTCCACCTGCCAGAGCTGCTGGCTGCGGCCCCGGTGCACGGGAGTGCCGACGGCGGTCAGCTCGCCGTCGCGGACGGCCCGCAGGAAGTCCGTCTGGTTCGACACCCCGACCACGGTGCCCCGGCCGGCCAGCCAGATGGCGCCCCCGACGCTGGCCGCGGTCTCCACGACCGAGCAGTACACCCCGCCGTGCAGGAGGTTGAACGGCTGGTGCAGCTCCGGTCGGACCTGCCAGCGAATGACCACCCGATCGGCGCTCGCCTCGTCGAAGGTGAGGCCGAGCAGGGCGGCGAAACCACCCGTCAGATCTGGAATCTCCACGGCGAACCTTTCCTCGATCAACGGGGCGCAAGCCTAGCCGGGCGGGGTTGCGCCAAACCCGGTACGGGTCGGTGCCGGCGATGGGGGAGAATCGGTGACCGTGACCGACAGCAGCCTCCCGCCGACCGGGCGGGACTCCCTGACCGACGACCTGCTCTGGCGTGGCCTGATACAGGACTCGACCGGCCTCGACGAGCTGCGCGAGCTGCTCGACGGTGGGGCTTCCGCCACGTACTACGTGGGCTTCGACCCCACCGCGGCGAGCCTGCACGTCGGCTCGCTCATGCAGGTCACCATGGCCCGCCGGCTGCAACTCGCCGGCCACCGCCCGTTGCTGCTGGTCGGCGGGGCGACCGGGCAGATCGGTGACCCGAAGGAGAGCGCCGAGCGGACCCTCAACCCGCCTGACGTGATCGCCGGATGGGTGGAGCGGATCCGCGACCAGTTGGCGCCGTTCGTGTCGTACACCGGCGAGAACGCGGCCCAGTTGGTCAACAACCTGGAGTGGACCGGCGAGATGTCGGTGGTCGAGTTCCTCCGCGACGTGGGCAAACACTTCCCGGTGAACAAGATGCTCGCGCGGGAGGTGGTGCGGGCCCGCCTGGAGACCGGCATCAGCTTCACCGAGTTCAGCTACCAGCTGCTGCAGGCCAACGACTTCTTCGAGCTGCACCGCCGGCACGGCTGTCAGCTCCAGTTCGGTGGCTCCGACCAGTGGGGCAACATCACCGCCGGTGTCGACTACGTACGCCGACGGGGCGCGGGGCCGGTGCAGGCGTTCACCACGCCGCTCGTCACCAAGTCCGACGGCACGAAGTTCGGCAAGACCGAGGGCGGTGCCGTCTGGCTCGACCCCACGATGACCAGCCCGTACGCGTTCTACCAGTTCTGGCTCAACGTGGAGGACGGGGAGGTGGACCGCTACCTGCGGTACTTCAGCTTCCGGAGCCGCGACGAGCTGGAAGAGCTGGCGAAGGCCACCGCCGAGCGGCCGGCGGCCCGGTTGGCGCAACGGGCGCTCGCCGAGGAGCTGACCACCCTGGTGCACGGCGCCGACGAGACCCGTCAGGCGATCGCGGCCAGCCAGGCGCTCTTCGGCCGCGGCTCCTTGGAGGAGCTGGCGCCGGAGACCCTGCGGGCGGCCCTGACCGAGGCGGGCCTGGTTCGCCTCTCCGGCGATGTGCCGGATGTGGCGGGTCTGCTGCGGGACTCCGGGCTGGTCAACGGCCTCAAGGAGGCCCGTCGGGTGATTGCCGAGGGTGGTGCCTACGTCAACAACAACCGGGTGACCGATGTGGAAGCGACAGTGTCGCCGAGCGACCTGCTGCATGGCCGATACCTGGTGCTACGCCGCGGAAAGCGCTCGTTCGCCGGCGTTGAGCTGGGTGAATAGCCGTCTGTCGACGGTGTGACGGGGGACGCGTCCGGCCGATTTGACGATCATCCCGCCGGACGCGTAACTTTCTCTCTGCCAGCGCGGAACGGACGAAACAGGCGAAAGCCTGAGACGGCCGGAGCGCCGGCCAACGGCCTGAGGGTCGGGTGGGCACGCCCACCGGAGCCTCAACTGGGAGGTGCCACCAGAAACGCCGCGAGGCGGATTTGGCGCGGCGAAACCGACCGGGTATGGTTACGAGCCGGCAGGGCACCGGGCGGGTCGCGGGAAATCGCGACGGCCGGCCTGCCGAATCCATGACGAGAGCGGCGCGAGCCGGTGGCGACATGGTGCCCGCGTTATCGGGTGAAGCACGACGAACCGCGAGATATCGGTTTGACACGGCGGAAACGAGCGGGTAACGTAGTAAAAGTGCCTGGCGCTGAAAGCGCCGGACATTGAGTGAGGAAAAGCCCCGGTTGGGGTTCCACGGTGGTGGGGCTTCTGGCTGGTGTGTGGTTGTTCTTTGAGAACTCAACAGGGTGCTTGTAAAGCCAGTGCCAATGATGATTTATACCCCGGACTGGTCGGTTCTTGTGACTGGC
>NZ_JBSGIV010000034.1:0-74981 GCF_053605225.1 Micromonospora sp. NPDC003944 | reverse complement strand
ACGACTCCCCACCATAGGCACTGCTCGTCGCGATCGGGGGTCCCGTCGCCGTGGACGGGGCATCGCCGCTCGACTTTGTGTCGTAAAGTTCAACGGCGCGAGCCGCCGCGCGAGGGCGGGGTGGGGTGGGGTGGGGGTTTAGCAGGGTGGGGGGTCGGCGGGTGGGGGGAGGTCTGTGCCGCTGCGGCGGCGTAGCTCTTTGGGGAGGAGTTCGCGCAGCTGCTCCGGGAGGAACGGCAGGTCGAGCAGCGTCATCTTCAACTGGTTGCGCTCCTGGTAGCGCTGCGGGTCGAAGCGGACCACCAGGCCGGCGTCGGGGCGGTACGAGATCTCCACCGCCCCCTCCGTAGCCGCGTCCCGGAACACCACGCCGTCCATCTCCACCACGATCGGCGACGAGTTGGGTTGTAGCTCCAACCGGATCTTCTCGTCGGGCGAGAGCACCACCGCCCGGGAGATGCCGGCCATCGGCGCCGCCGGCGTGATCACCAGCGAGTCCGCGGCGGGGGAGATCAGTGGACCACCGGCGGCGTAGCTGTACGCCGTCGAGCCGATCGGGGTGGCGACCACCACGGCGTCGCTGCGGTAGTAGCCGTACTGCTGGCCGTCGATGGCGAGCGTGACGCTGACGAAACCGGCGCCCGGCTGGCGGACCAACGCGATGTCGTTGAACGCCACGACGTCGTCACCGCACACGTCGCAGGCGAGGCAGGCGTGCGACTCGACGGTGAAGTCCCCCGACAGCAGCCGGCTCAGCGCCTCGGGTAGCCCCGGCGGCTCGATCTCGACGAGAAACCCCAGGCGACCCAGGTGTACGCCGAGCACCGGCTTCGGGTCGCGGACGGCAAGCCGCAGCGCGCCGAGCATGGTGCCGTCGCCGCCGATACTGATCAGCGCGTTCGAGCGGCTGGCGACCTCGTCGGCAGGGACCGGTTCGACGCAGGACGGGACCCGGTGCTGGTCCTCCTCGCGTACCACGAGCGTCTTGTGATGGCGGGTGGCCCACCGTTCGATGATCCCCACCACCTCGGTGACATCCCGGGTGGGGTGCAGCACAAGTCCCAGCCCCGACACCCGTACAGCTCATCACATCGGTGCCGGGCGCACCCGGCGTACGCCGAAGGTCCGCCGTGCCCCTCACAGGCCGTGACGCGCGCGAACCCCGCAGGTGCGTCGAGGGTTTCCCCTGGCGTCACCTGCGGGGCCGGTGGCGGGTCAGCGCGGAGCGGGCGCGATCGACTTGGCGGCCTGCGCGACGACGCCCGTCGGCTGGCCGCACAGCCAGGCGAGGCGATCGATGATCTTGTCCGGGTCGTCGAACGGGTCCAGCGTGGTGATCTCGATCGGGTCGAGTGGGGGCACTGCCACGTGCGAGATGAGCGGGTGCAGTGGGCGAAGGTCCTCCTCGCCGGCCCCGATGAGATCCTCGTGCAGCTTCTCGCCCGGCCGGAGCCCGGTGTAGACGATCTGCACCGGCCCGGGCGCCTGGCTGGCCAACTGGCGGGCGATGTCGTCGATGCGTACCGGCTCGCCCATGTCGAGGACGAGGGCCTCACCGTCACGGCCGATACCGGCGGCCTGGAGCACGAGGTGTACCGCCTCCTGGACGGTCATCAGGTAGCGGGTCACATCGGGGTGGGTGACGGTGATCGGCAGCCCGGCCTCGATCTGGGCCCGGAACGCCGTGACGACCGAGCCCCGGCTGGACAGGACGTTGCCGAACCGTACGCTGAGGAACGTGCCGCCGTGGTTGGCTCCGGCGTTCGCGGTCAACCGTTCGGTGATCCGCTTGGAGTAGCCGAGCACGCTTACCGGGTCGGCGGCCTTGTCGGTGGAGATGTTCACGAACCGCGCCACGTCGCGGCACGCGTTGAGCACCGACTGCGTACCCCACACGTTGGTCTTGACCGCTTCCCCCGGGTGGCGTTGCAGCAGTGTCAGGTGCTTCAGCGCGGCGGCGTGGAAGACGACGTCGGGTCGACGTTCCGCCATCACCCGTCGGATCCGTTCCTCGTCGCGGAGGTCGGCGAGGATCAGTTCGGGGCTGTCGAGCATCGCCCGCCCCGACATCGACAGTTGGAGCGCGTGCAGGGCCGACTCGTCCCGGTCGAGCATCATCAGCTCGCCCGGATCGGCGCGCATGATCTGACGGCACAGCTCCGAGCCGATCGACCCACCCGCGCCGGTCACCAGGATCCGGCGCCCCCGCAGCTGCGACTCCGCGTCGCTGAGGTCGCCGACCACCTGTCGTCGGCCGAGCAGGTCAGCCATGTCGGGGTCGCGGACGTCGCTCACGGTGATCCGGTGGTCGACCAGTTCCCGTACCGAAGGAAGGATCTTGAATGTCGCCCCGGTCTTCAGGGTGCTCTCGCGGACCTCGTTGATCAGGTCGGAGTCGGCGTTGGCGGCCGAGAAGATCACCATCTTGGCGCCGGTACGCCGCACGGCGGTGCCGACGTCCGCTCGGGAGCCGAGTACGCGTACCCCGGCCAGGGACAGGTGCCGTTTCTGCGGGTCGTCGTCGAGCATGCCGACCGGCAGGAACTGGCCGGCCGGGTCACTGAGCATCGCCCGCAGGAGGCCCTGACCGGCCGAGCCCGCACCGAAGAGCAGGACCGGTTCGGCGCGGCCGGCGTCCGGCCGCAGCGTCCGGTCGCTGCGGTTGCGGTACGCCAGCCGGGTGCCGAGCATGAGGAGCAGGGCGATCGCCGCGCCGACGAGTGGCGTGCTCGCGGGCACCGGCCGAGACGCCATCGGCACGAGCGCGATCAGCACGAGTACGCCGCTGGTCAGGGCGGTGGTGGCGAGCCCCTGCATCTCCTCAAGGCTGCCCAGGGGGTGTCGACCTGCGTGTTTGCGGCGGACGGCGGACACCGCGACGTGCACGACCGCAGCGAGCACACCCATGCCGACCGCGCGGGCCAGGGCGGGGCCGGTGAGCGAGAACTCGAAGCGCACCCACGCGGCGACGGCGAACCCCGCGATCCATGCGAGGGTGTCCGCTGCGAGGAGCCCGCCGGTCAGCCGGAGGTGGTGACGCGACCGATCCCGGTGTGCGGACTCGCTTGGGCTTGTCCCCGAAAGATCCATGTGGAAACTCCTGCTGCATAGCGGCTTATCTGGGGCGATTCAACCCAGACGGTCTTATGGACGTCCTACCGAAAATAATCAACTTTTGACTGATTTTTGACAGTTTGCGAAGTTCATCCGATTGCTGACACAGACGATCGGGGCTGCATGGCTCTGGAGAGCACCGCCTCGAACGACTCGAAGAGCAGGTCGCGATCGAATTCGGTGGCCGCGACCGCTCGGGCCGCGGCCCGCGCCGCAGCGGTCCTGGCCGGGTCGGTGACGAATGCGCCAGCGAGTTCCGCCGCGGCGGCGGAGTCCGCCGGGGGCAGCACGAGCCCCGCACCGCTGCGCCGCAGGACGTCGGCGATCCACCCCTCGTGATTGACGGCGACCGGCCGACCGGCGGCCCACGCGTCGAAGACCTTGTTCGCCGAGTTGGCGTGCAAGGCTGGCTCGTCCCGCACCGTCGAGATGGCGAGGTCACACGCCCCGAAGAACGCCACCACCTCGGTCTTCGGCATCTGGTCGAACATGAACAGGGTCCGGTCCAGGACGTCCGCCCTGGTTGCCAACTCCCGCACCCGCGCCGTCTCCGCGCCCTGTCCCACGATCGCCACCCGCACGTCGGGACGGTCACGACGCAGCGTCTCCGCCATCCGGACCAGATAGCCCACGTCGTTGACGTAACCGAGCGTTCCGGCGTACAGGATCAGCGGTCGGTCGCCCAACCACGGAGTGCGGGCCCGCAGCGCCTGACCGGCCGCGTCCGCGTCGGCGAACAACGCACGGTCACAGCCGTTGGGTACGACTGTCACGGCCGCCTCCCGGTGCCGCGCTCGGACGCCCGCCGCCATGCCCGGCGACAGCGCCACGATGTGCGCGGCGTTGCGGTACGCCCACCCCTCCAGCGCGGTGGCCGCCCGGCGGGTCAGCGGTGACCGCAGCGCACCGAGGGCGATCGGCACCTCCGGCCAGAGATCGCGCACCTCGAGCACCATCGGCGACCGTCGACGGCGGGACGAGTAGACGGCGGGTAGCGCGATGGTCAGCGGCGTGCTGGTCGCGAAGACGACGTCCTGTTCCAACGAGGCTGCCCGGGTGGCAGCCAACCGGGCGAACTGGCCGAAGGCCGAGAGCCGGTCCCGAACGGACATCGCGTTGCGGTAGGGAACGGCAGCCCAGTGCACCACCGCGCCCGCCTCCACAGTGGTCCGCCAGGTCCGCCGGGCATCCGGCGCGGACTCGGTGTCGCTCGTCACCACGTGCACGTCGTGACCGTTACGAACCAGGCGCTTGGCGAACTCGTAGGATCGGGTGCCGCCGGACATGTCCGGGGTGCGGAAGTACTGGTGCAGGTAGACGATCTTCACCGGGGCACCCCGCCCGAACGCCGTCCGACCCGGTCGGTGGTCAACCGCTGATAGCACTCCTGCACCACCGAGACCTGACGGGACCAGGACTCCGACGTCTCGATGAAGTGCCGGTTCCGATCCTGCAGAGGCGGTTCCAGCGGGCGGGCGGCCAGGAACTGCTCGGCCAGCGCGGCCTCCGACGGTCCGCCGACGATGTCGGCCACCAGGCCGTCCTCGACCATCTCGCGGTACGGCGGCAGGTCCGCCAGCAGGAGCCGGCAACCGGCGAGCGCCGCCTCCAGGACGGTGCAGCTGCGCTGGTCGAAGCGGGGGACCGAGATGCTCACCTCGCTCGCCCGCATCAGCCGGAAGGTGTCCTCCGGGCTCAGTGACCGGTCCAGGACCGTGACGCGTCCGGGCAGGCTCGCGGCGAGGTCGTGGGCTTGCGTCACGCACCGTCGCTGGGCCTGGGCGGCTGCCGCCTCGGCGGGACGGTGCCCGGCCAGGACGACGAGGTGGAGGTCGGGACGGGTTGCGGCCACCTGGGCGAACGCCCGCAGAACCTCAGGTGTGCGGTAGACGGGGCCTGTCGTCCGGGCCGCGAAGAGCACCGTCGCGTCGACCGGGATGCCGAACTCCCGCCGCACCGACGACGGGGTCACCGTGTCCCGTAGCGCGAACAGCCGGTCGTCGACGCCCCACGACACGGTGCGGGTGCGGTCCGCCGGGATGCGGTAGCCCTCGACGATCTCGGTACGGACCGACCCCGCGGTGGGGAGGACGAGGTCGGAGCGGCGCAGGGCGGCGCGGGCGACCCAGCGGCGGACCCTGTTCCGACGCGCGGACTGCAGGTCGACGCCCCAGGGCGTGACGACCCGGGCGGGTCGACGCGGTGCCAGCAGCGACAGCAGACCCGCCATCCCCACCGAGTGCACGTGCAGCACATCGGGGCGGGCCTCGCGTACCTGTCGGCGCAGCCACCAGCCGGCCGCGACGAGCTGCCACACCGCACCCCACCGCCCGTACCGGGTCTGCCCGGTTCCGGGAGCGACGCGCAGGTCGACGCCGTCGATCGGCTCCGCGCCGATCCAACTGGCGGCGATGACCGGGTGGCCGCGTTCAGCGAGCGCGGTCGCCCACTTGCGCGCGTGTAGAGAGCTCGCGCCACAGAGCAGCATCACGGACGGGAGCGCCGCCGGGGCGGTGCCGTCCGGGGCGGCCCGTTGCCGAGCCGGCCGGTCGGCGCTGTCGACTCCCGAGCTGTCGAGACGCGTCGCGGTCACCTTTGTCTCCTTCGTGGTCATGTCAGGACCCTGTCGACGGCGGAACGGCTACGGGCCGGGCGGTGACCGACCGCGGTGGGCTTTCGGAGCGGCCTGTTCTTCACCGAGTGCCTCGGCCCGACGGGGCGTACGCCGGCAGCGCGGTCCGCCTCGACCGGCTGGCGTGCGGTGGCGACGGCCAGCAGCAGCACGAACGGGATGAGGACCGGGAGGGTGAGCAGCGGCTCGCCGAACAGGCTGCACCCCGCGATCGCGGCCATGCCGAGCACTGCCGCCTCCGCCGTGGAGTCACCGGCGCGCAGGCGTCGGCGGACCAGCCGGACCACCATGAACAGGAGTCCACCCACCAGGAGGACGCCGACGAGCCCGGTCTGGGTCAGCACCGTCAGATAGGTGTTGTGGGCGTGGTTGAGGCTGTCGATCTGCACGTCGACGGCCGCCACGGTGACCTCGGACTGGAAGTACTCCGGCAGGTGGGCCCGGAAGTTCTGGAACCCCACGCCGACCACCGGGTGATCGGCCGCCATCCGAAGGGCGCTGAGCCACAGGTCCAGGCGGACGCTGCTGGAGCTGTCCAGCCGTCCGTCCACTGTGGTGTATGCGATCCGTTCGGCCACCTTGTCGGGCACCAGCTGCACGCCGGTCAGGCCGACAGTGAGAACGGCGACCATGCCGGTGAGGGCCAGGGCCACCGTGCGTCGGCGCTGGATCACGAAGCAGAGCAGGAGCAGCGCTCCACCGATGTACGTCGAGCGGCTGTAGGACAGGACCACGCTGACGACGACGGCGAGGACCCCCACGACGGTCAGGAGACGGGCCCCGCGTGACACGTCCGGCCGCAGCCTGGACAGCAGCACGGCGAGCGCCAGCAGCAGCATCGGGCCCCACGCGTTGTGGTTCAGGCCGCTGAGCGACTCGGCCAGAGCGGGGTTCTCCTCGGCGAGCACCGGTGTCCCGACCAGGGCGAGCGCGGCGTGGACCAGACCGACGGCGGTGGCCGCGACGGCGAAGACGAGCAGCACGCTCCTCGATCGGGCCCGGGCGCTGTCGATGAGCGGTATGCAGGCCAGCGGTACGGCGATCGCGGCGACCGAGCGGAACGCCTGGTTGGGTTGGCCGCCGATAGTCACACCGAGAGCGAGGAGGCAGGTCAGGGCGGTGACGATGAGGACGGCGGGCATGCTGCGACGGGTTGGACGGCCCCGCAGCAACGTGCCGACGAGGGTGCACAGGATCAGTGCCAGTAGCGGTGTGGTGTCAGGTGCCAAGGCGATCGGCAACTGCGACGCGGGCACCGCCAGCGCGATGCAGTAGAGGCCGAACCCGGGCAGGGTGATGACGAGCACCACCACGGCGAGGGCGGCAAGTCGCAGCAGGAGCGTGGTGTCCTGCACCGCGACCACGCCGGCGGCCGTGCCGGCGACGAGTACGCCGGCCGCCCTTCCCCACTCCGGGAGCATGGATTCGCGTTCGCGTCGTGGTGACCTCGCGTGCCGGCCCCCGTGTTCGATCGTCATGTTCGTCGGACCGTTTCTCCGGCCCTGGACAGGCCGGTAACCGAGGAAGGCCCAGCCGACGACCAGGCCATAGAGGACGTATCCAGCCGATACGGCGAGGCCCGCTCCGAGGGTGCCGAACCGTGGAATGAGGACGGCCATGGCGACCAGCCCACCGGCGGCGGCACTGACGGCAGCCAGGGTCGGCGGGCCCGGGCGGTCGACCGCCGTGAGGTAGCTCTGCGCGGTGCGGGCGACCGCGAGCACGATGAGGCCGGGCAGCATCGCCCACAGCACCGGTACGGACTCGGCGAACTGCGGCCCGAAGAGCAACGGGAAGACCAGCGGCGCGACCGCGGCCAGCAGCCCCGCCCCGGCGGCGGTGATGAGCAGCGTCCACCCGGACATCCGGCGGACCGTGTGCCAGTCGGCGCCGCCGTGCGCGATCGCCGGCACCAGGATGAGGCTGAGCGCCACCGGAAGCACCAGGAGCATCTCGGCGAACGGCACCGCCACCGCGTAGACGCCGACGCCACCCGCACCGGACAGGAGGTGGATGGCGGGGACCTGGCTGCGGACCATCGCGAACTGGGCCAGGTTCGGTGCGTAGACCCGACGGGCGAAGGCCCGGTACGCGGTGGCGTCCTCGGGCGGGCCGGGCTCGCGGCTCAACGGCAGCGCGCGGACCAACAGCGCCGCCGCGGTGCACCCCTGCCCCAGGAGGTACGCGCCGATGACCGTGTTGGTGTCCGCCCGATCCGTCGCGGTCAGGACGACGAGCAGCACACCGTAGACGAGCAGCCCTGCGATGACGGTCAGGTTGTAGACCGACGCCCGACTACGGCCGATCTCGGCCGTGCCGAGCAGGGAGGAGAGCAGCACCACCGGGCCGAGGGCCAGCGCGAGGCCGAGGGTGAGCGGGTCGAGCCCGATCCGTACGGCCGGCCCGACCACCACCGCCAGTGCCCCCCAGGTGGCCGCCACGCCGACTCCCACCGTCCCGACGTGGCGCAGGCTCCACCACACCGTCCGACGGTGGGCGGCGACCGAACCGCCCGCGTACCGGAGGTTGGCCGTCTCCATTCCCACGGTCAGGAGCGCTCCGAAGATCGAGGCGCAGGCGAGGACGACCGCCACCACGCCCCGGTCGTGCGGGCCGAGCACCCGGGCCGCCAGCACCCCTGTCGCCAGGCTGACGGCAAGCAGGACCACCCGGGTCCCGACCGACCCGGCGGCGGCCGACACCGTGCTCTCCGAGACACGCGTCGGGCCGCCGGGGTCGGTGCTGCGCGGGTCCGGTTCGGCCAGGTCACGACCACCGGCCGGCGCGAGTCCGGCACCCGTACCCGGGGTGGTGCCCGGGCCGAGGGGGGGCGTCGCGGCCGTCACGTGGCTACTTCCGACAGGCGACCGGACTGCGGCAGCGGACGACCGTCGAGCGCCGCTCGGTAGATCGCCTCGACGTCGGCGACCGTCCGCTCGATGTCGAACAGGTGCAGGCAGCGGTCGCGTCCGAGCCGGCCCATGGCGGCCCGCCGCTCAGGAGCCTCCAACAGATCTGTGACGGCGTCGGCAAGCGCTGCCGGGTCGGCCGGGGGCACCAGCAGGCCGCTCTCCCCGTGTTGCACGGTGTCGGGCAGCCCACCGACGTCGCTGGCCACCACGCCCCGCTCCATCAACAGCGCCTCGACGGTGGCGTACGACGCGGATTCGTCGAGCGATGGGGTGACCGCCACGTCGAGGCCGGCCAGGACGTTCTGCACGTCGGTCCGGCGGCCGGTGAAGTGCACCCGCTCGGCCACGCCCAACCGGGCGGCGCGCTGCTCCAACTCGCGTCGGTAGCCGACGTCTCCGGTGAACTCGTCGCCGACGACGAAGAGGTGGGCCGCCGGCACCCGGTCCAGCAGGCGGGGGGCCGCGTCGATGAAGACCTCGTGGCCCTTGAAACCGATGTCCTGGAACGCCCGCAGCCGGCTGCGGTACAGGTGCGCGAGCATCCCGACGGTGGGGGTGTCGGCCGACAGTCCGAACTCCGCGCGGAACGGCTGCCCGCTTGCGGTCGGGTCGAGCCGGTGGACGTCACACCCGTAGTGGCTGACCGTCACCGTCCGCGCACCCAGGCGTCGGTACCGTTCGGCGAAGGCGTGGCACGACCCGATCAGCACGTCCACCCGGGGCAGGGTCGCGCGGTCGAGGCGACTGAACAGAGGGCTGCGCAGGTGCACGGCGCCAGCGATCTGGTTGACCAGCAGCGGCCGTGGAGCGGCCAGGTTGGCCAACCGGCAGGCGATGTTCGCCTTCACGAGGTGGCCGTGCACGACATCGGGGTCGAACCGTCTGATCAGGCGGACGAGGCGTAGTTGGGCCGCGGCGACCCGGGGGAGTTGCTGGGGGCGCCAGCCGGACATCGGCACGACCTCGGTGCGGATTCCGGCTGCCCGGAGGCGAGCGGTCAGTGGACCCTCGCCCGGGAGGACCGCACACACGTCGTGGCCCCGCCGCGCCAACCCGGTCACCTGATCGTGGAACCAGTCGCCGCCGACGTCCGTGCTGGTCACCTGGAGTACGCGCAGTGGCCGTTCGCTGGCACTGCGGCGGTGTGTGCTCACGTCCTGCTCCTCGTGCCGGACCACGTGGGCACGGCGTCGGTATCGATCGCGTCTGGGGTTCGGTCGGTGCTGCTCAGCGCGCCGGTACGCCCTTGACCACGGCGGCGGCGGGCACGTCCCGGGTGACGCAGGCGCCGGCGCCGACCGTGGCGTCCCGACCGACCCGCAGCCCCTGCAACACCGCGGCGGTGGTACCGATCAGCACTGCCTCGCCGAGTTCGCAGTCGCCGGAGACGGCAGCGAGCGGGTTCACCGAGACGAAGTCGGCGAGTGTGCTGTCGTGGCCGACAGTGACGTTCTGGTTGAGGTGGACGTGCCGGCCGATGGTCACGTTCGTGGTGACCCGGGCACCCGCGAACGCCACGAAGCCCGGGCCGTGTCGGGTGTCCGGCCCGACCGTCGCCTCGGGATGGACGAGGCTTGTCGCAGGCGTTTCGTACGCGTCGACACGCTGGGCCACCGCGCGTCGTACCCGGGGATCCCCGATACCGATGACGTGGTGGGTGTCCGCCGGGGCGTCGCGCAGCCACGCCAGCCCGCCGAGGTACGGCACGTCCAGCTGCTGAACCCGTTTCAGGTTCACCTCGCTGGGTCGGTCGTCGACGAAACCGAGCAGGTGCCAGCGAGGTCGGTCCGCGTCGGCGTTCATGGCTCGGGCGATGGTCAGCGCCTCGCGGCCGTGGCCACCGCAACCCACGATCACCAGTGGAATCGTCATGCTGCGCGCCCCGTCGCGTGCCCGGTGAGGAACTCGTCGATCGCCTCGAACACCCGCCCGACCTGCTGCTCGGTCAGCGCGCTGCCACTGGGCAGGGTGAGTCCGTGGGTGAAGAGTCGGTCGGCGGCGCCGGTCAGCAGACTGTCGGCGCCGGCGAAGACGGGCTGACGATGCATCGGGTTCCAGACCGGCCGTGTCTCGATGTGGTGACCGGCGAGGTGCTTCGCCAGCTCGGAGGCCCGCCAGCCGCACTGCTCCTCGTCGACGGTGATGACGGTGAGCCAGCAGTTCGAGTCGACGTCGTCCAGGCCGACCAGCTCGACTCCGGGCACCGGCGCGAACACCTTGGCGTACTGGTCGCGTAGGTGACGGCGTCGGGCGATCATCCCGTCCAGCCGGACGAGCTGGGCCCGGCCGAGCGCGGCCAGGAGGTTGCTCAGCCGGTAGTTGTAGCCGGTCTCGCGGTGCTCGTAGTGCGGCGTCGGTTCCCGTGCCTGGGTGGAGAGGTGGCGGGCTCGGGCCAGCAGGGCCGCGTCGTCGGAGACGAGCATCCCGCCGCCCGAGGTGGTCATGATCTTGTTGCCGTTGAAGGAGAGTGCCCCGACCTGCCCGAAGGACCCGGCCGGGCGCCCTCGATGGTGGGCACCGAGCGCCTCCGCGGCATCCTCGACGAGCGGGATCCCGGCGTCGGCGCAGATCGGGACCAGCCGGCTGTAGTCCGCGCAGCTGCCGAACATGTCCACCGGCACGACCGCGCCGACCCGCTCACCAGCGGACCGCGACCGTCGCACCACCTCGTCGACCAGACCGACGTCGATGTTGCCGCTCCTGGGGTCACAGTCGACGAAGATCGGCCGGGCCCCGATGTAGCGGACCGCGTTGGCGGTGGCGATGAAGGTGAGGGTGGGCACGATGACCACGTCGCCGGGGCCGACTCCGACGCCGAGCAGGGCCAGGTGCAGCGCGGCGGTCCCGGAGTTGACGGCGACGGCCCCGTCCGTGCCGACCCGTTCGGCGACGTCGCGTTCGAAGGCCTGGAGGTCGGGACCGACCGGAGCTACCCAGCCGGAGCGCAGCGCGGCCACCAGGTACGACTCCTCCAACGGCCCGACGTCCGGCGGCGACAGGTACACCGTCTGGTTCACCGGACACCGCCCGAGCGTGTGCGCAACGGGTCGGAGTCTGCGCGTGGCGGCGGTGACCAGCGTGGCGTCCCGAGGAATTCGGGCGCGGTGACGGACCCGGCCGCGGAGATCCCCTCGCGACGCAGCACCGTCCGCACGGTCCCGGCGATGATCTTCAGGTCCACCCGGAGGTTGTGGCTGTCCACGTACCGCACGTCGAAGTCCAGCTTCTCTTCCCAGCTCAGGCTGTTGCGCCCGCGTACCTGGGCCAGGCCGGTGACGCCGGGGCGGACCTCGTGCCGTCGGGCCTGGTGGGGGGAGTAGCGGCTGAGGTACTCGGGGAGCAGCGGTCGTGGGCCGACCAGGCTCATGTCACCGCGCAGTACGTTCCACAACGTCGGCAGCTCGTCCAGGCTGGTGGCGCGCAGCCACCGTCCGAGCGGGGTGAGCCGGTCGCGGTCGCCGAGCAGGCCAAGCCTCAGGTTGGGCGGCCGCATGGTGCGGAACTTGACCATCTCGAAGGGTTGTCCGTGCCGCCCGGCACGGCACTGGCGAAACAGCACCGGTCGACCGAGACCAATCGTGACCAGGGCCGCGACCATGATCAACAGGGGTGTTGCCAGGACGAGGGCGACCGCGGCCACCATCACGTCGATGATTCGCTTGCTCCGCTCCGGGCTGCTCCGGCGCAGCGACAGGTCAGCATCCACGAGACCACCAGGCACTGGCACGTTGTGACCTCCCACGCGACCTACACAAAACGTACGTATTTGTCATATCAGGCATAGACAGTGTGTCGATGGCGAATAGCGACACTCGGCCCGCATTCCCCCGATCAACCCCGAAACCCCGTAGTCGGACACGGCCAGATCTGTGGCGTTGTGCAGGTCCGGCGGTCATCCGCCCGAGCGGCAGGCGCGCGTCGGCCACTCAGGCGGGCAAGAACTGGCCGGTTGGTCGATAGTGACGAAAGGGTTGCGGAGAGTAGCAACGCCGGGCGTGAGGGTCGGCGTAGGTCCTGGTGGCGGGCCCTCCTGCGATCTGCGCGGCCGGCGGCCACCCGGGTAGGGTCTCGACCGGCCAGTCGGGCGAGTAGGGGACCGGCGGTCGGGCGAGGGGGAGGACGCGTGCTGCACCTGAGGGTGATCGCTCTGCCGGAGCAGTCGGCGGACGTGATCGACCTGCTGGCCGCCGAGCCCGGCGTGACCCATCTGGTGGTGCAGCCCGGCGTCGCCCGGCAGCCCATGGGCGACCTCATTCAGTGCGACGTCGTCCGGGAGAGCGCCGACCGGGTGTTGCAGGAGTTGCGGCGGATGGGGGTGGACGCCACCGGCGGTATCGCGGCCGACGATGTCGAGTTGACCGTCTCCGCCGCGGCGGACAAGGCGGCGCAACGGGCACCGGGGAGCGGAGCGGACGCGGTGGTCTGGGACGAGATCGCCGCGAAGACCGGTGAGCAGACCGAACTATCCGGCACCTACCTCGTGCTGATCGTGGTGGCCACCATGATCGCCGGCATCGGTGTGCTGTTGGACCAGCCGATCCTCATCGTCGGGGCGATGGTGGTCGGTCCGGAGTTCGGCCCGCTCGCCGCGCTCTGCGTGGCGCTGCTACGCCGCCGGTTCGACGTGGTCGGCCGTTCGGTGCTGGCCCTGACCGTCGGCTTTGTCGCGGCCATGGCGGTCACCGTGCTGAGCACCTGGGCGCTGACCGCCGCCGATCTGGTCAGCCGGGAGATGCTGCTCGCCGAACGCCCGCTCACCAACTTCATCTGGCGACCGGACGCGTTGTCCTGGGTGATCGGTCTGCTTGCCGGGGTGGCCGGGATGCTCTCCCTGACATCGAAGAAGTCCGGCAGCCTGGTCGGGGTGTTGATCTCGGTGACCACGGTGCCGGCCGCGGCGAACGTCGCGGTGGCCGCCGCCTACGGGGTGTGGGACGAGGCGGGCGGCTCGGCACTTCAACTGGTGATCAACCTGTGTGCGATCGTCCTGGCCGGGCTGCTCACCCTCGTGGTGCAGCAGGTCTGGTGGTGGAACCTGGCTCGCCGGACCCGCCGTCCAGCAGCCGGGTGAGCAGCGTCCACAACGGGATCGACTCTCCGTCGCGGCCACCCGCCCCGACGACCAACGGCGCCGGGCTGGGCTGCGGGTCGACGCCGAAGATCCAGGCCCGTAGACCACCCGGCACGTTCAGCAGGTGGAAGCGGCCGGCCACGTCCACCGCGCGGGTCTCGGCCCGGTCGACGTACCACCCGGTCAGCCCGGTCCGGTAGCGACCACGGCCGTCGTAGCCTCGGGCGACCAGGCGGGTGGGAGGGAGCCCGCGCCGGATCGCCTCGGCCACGAACCAGGCCACCAACTCCGCCGCCTCGGCCTGCTCGGCGGCCCGCCGCCGCGCCTCCGCGTCGGCGTGCGCGCGCACCGCCTGCCGCTGCTGGTCTCGCCACGTCCGGCCGTCGGGCTCACTCACGACTTCGACGGTACGCGACGGGCCGATTCGCGTACGGCCCGCACTGCGCCGAGCGACCGCCGTCAGCAGCCGGCTCGTCCCCACTCGAAAGACGGCCACGACTGTCAATCTTGGACAGTTTCCGTTACGCGCTAACGGAAACTGTCCAAGATTCACTCAGAGGCGCGGCGTCGCCCGTTGGCTCGGTCAGGCCAGTCCGGCGCGGCGCAGGGCCTCCGCCATCGCGTCGTTGGCCGGAGCCGCCCCGCCCTGCCGCTGCTGCCCGCCGCGACCGCCCTGCCCACCGCGACCGCCCTGGCCACCCTGCCCACCGCGACCGCTCTGACCGCCGCGATCGCCCTGCGAGCCGCGGTCGCCCTGCGAGCCGCGACCGCCCTGGCCAGCCTGCGAGCCCTGGCCGCCGCGACCGCCCTGGCCGCCCGGACCACGCTGGCCGCCGCGACCACCCGGTCCGCCGCGACCCTCCTGGTTGGTCCGGTCGCCCCGACCCGCGTCGGCTGCCGGCTCGTCGTCCAGGCGCAGGGTCAGTGAGATCCGCTTACGGGGTACGTCCACGTCGAGCACCCGGACCTTGACCACGTCACCGGACTTGACCACCTCGCGGGGGTCCTTCACGAAGGTCCGGGACATCGCCGAGACGTGCACCAGACCGTCCTGGTGCACCCCGACGTCGACGAACGCGCCGAACGCGGCCACGTTGGTGACCACGCCCTCCAGCACCATCCCCGAGGTCAGGTCAGTGATCTTCTCCACCCCCTCGACGAAGGTGGCGGTGCGGAACTCCGGGCGGGGGTCCCGCCCCGGCTTCTCCAGCTCGGCGAGGATGTCGGTGACGGTGGGGAGGCCGAACCGCTCGTCGACGAAGTCGGTCGCCCGCAGCCCGCGCAGGATCCCGCTCTTGCCGATCACCGAGCGCAGGTCCTGCCCGGTGGTGGAGAGGATGCGGCGCACCACCGGGTACGCCTCGGGGTGCACGCTCGACGAGTCCAGCGGGTCGTCCCCGTCCGGGATGCGCAGGAAGCCGGCGCACTGCTCGAACGCCTTCGGCCCGAGGCGCGCCACCTTCTTCAGGTCGGTACGCGAGCGGAACGGCCCGTTGGCGTCCCGGTGCAGCACGATATTCTCGGCCAGGCCGGCGCCGATCCCGGAGACCCGGGTCAGCAGGGGTGCCGAGGCCGTGTTGACGTCCACCCCGACCGCGTTGACGCAGTCCTCCACCACCGCGTCGAGCGACCGGGACAGCTTCACCTCGGACAGGTCGTGCTGGTACTGACCGACGCCGATCGAGCGCGGGTCGATCTTGACCAGCTCCGCGAGCGGGTCCTGCAGGCGGCGGGCGATGGACACCGCGCCGCGCAGCGACACGTCCATCCCCGGCAACTCCTGCGAGGCGTACGCGGACGCGGAGTAGACCGACGCGCCCGCCTCGGAGACCATCACCTTGGTCAGGTTGAGCTGCGGGTGCCGGGCGATCAGGTCGGCGGCGAGCTTGTCGGTCTCGCGGGAGGCGGTGCCGTTGCCGATCGCGACCAGCTCCACCCCGTGCGCCCCGGCCAGTCGGGCGAGGGTCTCCACCGACGCGTCCCACTGCCGGCGCGGCTCGTGCGGATAGATGGTGTCGGTGGCGACGACCTTGCCGGTGGCGTCCACCACGGCCACCTTCACGCCGGTCCGCAGGCCCGGGTCCAGGCCCATCGTGGGCCGGGTGCCGGCGGGCGCGGCGAGCAGCAGGTCCCGAAGGTTTGTGGCGAAGACCCGCACCGCCTCCTCCTCGGCCGCCTGCCACAGCCGCAACCGCAGGTCCGCGCCGAGGTGGATGAGGATCCGGGTACGCCACGCCCAGCGCACCGTGTCGGTCAGCCAGCGGTCGGCCGGGCGGCCCGCCTCGGACACCCCGAACCGGCCGGCGATTGCCGCCTCGTACCGGCTCGGCCCGGTCGGTACGGCGTCCGCCTCGCCCGCCTCCTCCGGCTCCATCGTCAGGTCGAGCACGCCCTCCTTCTCGCCCCGGAACATCGCCAGGATCCGGTGCGAGGGCAGCTTCGGGTACGGCTCGGAGAAGTCGAAGTAGTCGGCGAACTTGGCGCCGGCGGTCTCCTGACCATCGCGTACCCGGGAAGCCAGCCGGCCCCGCGACCACATCTGCTCGCGCAGCGTGCCGATCAGGTCGGCGTCCTCCGCGAAGGTCTCGATGAGGATCGCCCGCGCGCCCTCCAGCGCGGCGGCGGCGTCGGCGACGCCCTTCTCCTCGTCGACGAACCCGGCGGCGGTGGACTTCGGGTCCTGGGTCGGGTCGGCCAGCAGCGTCTCGGCCAGCGGGGCGAGACCGGCCTCGCGGGCGATCTGCGCCCGGGTCCGCCGCTTCGGCTTGTACGGGAGGTAGATGTCCTCCAACCGGGACTTCGAGTCGGCGGCCATGATCTGCGCTTCCAGGGCCTCATCCAGCTTGCCCTGGCCACGGATCGACTCCAGCACCGCGGCCCGCCGCTCGTCCAGCTCGCGCAGGTAGCGCAGCCGCTCCTCGAGGGTGCGCAGCTGGGTGTCGTCGAGCAGGCCGGTGGCCTCCTTGCGGTAGCGGGCGATGAACGGCACGGTGGCGCCGCCGTCGAGCAGGTCCACGGCCGCCCGCACCTGACGCTCGGCCACGCCGAGCTCGTCGGCGATCCGCTGATGAACAGACTGGGTCACGATCTCGATCCGCCTTCGGGAGTGGGTACGCCTGCATTCTGCCGGGCGGCCCCGACGGTTGTCGTCGCGCCCGGCCGGGGTGACCGTCGGCGCTCCGGTCGGGCCTGCGCTAGCGTGGCGATCATGGAATCTGCTGCGGAGCCGCGTGCCCGGCGGCTCTTCGGCGGCAGCGCCCGGGCCCTCGGCGACCTCACGGCCAACCCGTTCCGTGCCGACCGGGACCGGATCGTCGGTTCGCCGTTCTTCGCCCGCCTCGGCGGCGTCACCCAGGTGATCAGCCCGGTCGGGTCCGGCCTGCTGGTGCACAACCGGCTCACGCACAGCCTCAAGGTCGCCCAGGTGGCCCGGGCGGTCGCCGAGCGGTTGAGCGCCGACGAGCGGTGGAGCGACCTGCTGGACAAGCTCGGCGGCTGCGATCCCGACGTGGTGGAGGCGGCCGCGCTCGCCCACGATCTCGGCCACCCGCCGTTCGGGCACCTGGGGGAGCGGGTGCTGGACCGGCTGGCCCGCCAGCGTCTCGGCCTCTCCGACGGTTTCGAGGGCAACGCGCAGTCGTACCGGATCGTCACCAGCACCGAGATCCGCGGCGCCGCCACCACCGGGCTGGACCTCACCGCGGCGGTCCGCGCGGCGATGCTGAAGTACCCGTGGACCCGCCTGGACCACCCCGACCCGCACCCCCGCACCATGGACCCGCCGCCGCGCGGCGCCACCCCGCCGCCGGACGACCCGGAGAGCGGCTCGTCGAAGTTCGGCGCCTACCGGACCGAGGTGGACGACCTGCGGCAGGCCCGGGAGCCGTTCGCCGGCCGCATCCCGGACTGGCAGCAGACCGTGGAGGCGTCCGTGATGGACACCGCCGACGACATCGCGTACGCCATCCACGACGTGGAGGACTTCTACCGGGTCGGTGTGCTCCAGCAGGGTTCGGTCTCCGCGGAGTTGATGGCCTGGCAGCGCGAGAGCGGGCAGCTCCGGGCGGTCACCGACGCCGCGCTGGCCACGGCGGCCCGGCGACCCGGGGCGGCGATCGAGCGGCTACGGCGGCAGCTGCACCGCAAGGACGCCTGGATCGCCGACGACGACGCGTTCGCCGCCGCCGTCGAGCACGTCCGCGAGGAGTTGGTGGACGGGCTGCTCGCGATGCCGTTCGACGGCTCGATCGAGGCCGAGCAGTACGTGGCGCGCTTCTCCGCCCGCTGGTCCACCCGCTTCGTCGAGGCGATCACCGTCACCGACACGCCGTCGGTGCGCTCCGGGCACGTGCTGCTGGGCTGCGCGCAGTGGCACGAGGTGCAGGTGCTCAAGTTCGTCCACCATCGGTTCGTGCTGGCCCGCCCGGACCTGGCCCTGCACCAGCGCGGCCAGGCCCGGCTGCTGGACACCCTGGTCGAGGCGCTCTGGGAGTGGCTGCTCGACCCGGCGGAGGAGTCCCGGCTGCCCCGCCGGCTGCACGACCTCGTCGAGTTGGCCGAGGCGGAGCTGCACCCGCGGACCCCGGACCGGATCGGTCGCGCCCGGGGGCGAGCCATCGTGGACTTCGTCGCGCAACTCACCGACGGTCAGGCGGTGGCCATGCTCGACGCGCTCTCCGGCCGGTCCGGTGCGCTCTGGACCGACGCGTTCGTGCTCTGACCGGGCCGCTCCGACCGCTCCGACCGCTCCGACCTGACGAGCCAGGGCCGGGCCGCCGGGGTTGGGCTGCTCAGGCGACGGCCTGCCACCAGCCGTCGACGGCGGGCGGCTCGTCGACCACCACCCGCTCACCCGGCCGGGGCACGGCGAGCCGCACGTCGCGGGCCTTCGCCTCGGCCCAGAGCCGGTCGACGGGCTCGGACCAGTCGTGCAGGGCCAGGTTGAACGTCGCCCAGTGCACCGGCACGAACAACCCGCCGCGCAGGTCGAGGTGGGCGTCGACCGCCTCCTCCGGGAACATGTGGATCGTCGGCCAGGCCCGGTCGTACGCGCCGATCTGCATCAGCGTCACGTCGAACGGCCCGTGCTCGGCGCCGATCTGGGCGTACCCGTCGAAGTAACCGGAGTCGCCGGTGTAGAAGACCTTGCGGCGCGCCCCGGCCACCACCCACGAACTCCAGAGGGTGCCGTCGCGGCGCAGCCCTCGACCGGAGAAGTGCTGGGCGGCGGTGGCGGTGATCTTTAAGCCCGCGACCCGGTGCGACTCGGACCAGTCCAGTTCGATGATCCGCTCGGCGGGTACGCCCCAGCGGTCCAGGTGCGCGCCCACGCCGAGCGGCACCAGGAACGGCGCGGACTGCCCGGCGAGCAGCGCCCGCACGGTGGCCATGTCGAGGTGGTCGTAGTGGTCGTGCGAGATGAGGATGGCGTCCAGCGGGGGCAACTCGTCGATGCCCACCGGCGGTTCGTGCAACCGGCGCGGGCCGACCAGACCCGAGGGGGAGCACCTGTCGCTCCACACCGGGTCGAGCAGCACCCGCCGGCCCTCGATCTCGATCAGCGTCGAGGCGTGCCCGTACCAGATGATGTTGAGTTCGTCGGCGGCCTGGGGCGCGTCGGCGTCGGGGCGCAGCAGCGGCACTGGCGCGGTGGGACGCCGCTTCTGCTTGCCGAAGATCAGCTCGCGCAGCAGGTTGCGCCCCGGCTCGGCGACCATCGTGCGGGTGCCCGCCCGGTTGTGGAAGGTGCCCGCGCGGAACTGCGGCGAGCGGGCCGCCCGTTCGGCCCGTGCCCCGCTGAGCCGGCCACCCAGCGCCGCCGGCACATCCCGGGCGACCCAGGCCAGGCCGGCAAGCGCGGCCAGCCCGGCCGCACCCCGCATCCGCCGCCCGAGTGACCGTTCGACGTCCGTGCTCTGCGCTCGTGCCATTGCCGTCCCTCCGACGTGTCCGCCCTACACGGTAGTCACCCGGACCGACCCGTGCCTCAGTGGTCGCCACGCCGGGTCGGTCGCCGGCAGCGACGACCGACCCGGGACGAGGTTCAGCGCGTGCTCAGCCGCCGTTGCTCGGGCGTCGGGCGGTGATCCGGAAGGTCTTGCCCACGCCCGCGATCCGGTCCACCGCGGCCAGGAACTTGGGGCCCATGGCCGCCCGGGCCTGCACCGCCGGGTGGGTCGCGCCGAAGTCGTCCGGGTTGGCCTGCCCGTCGGCGAAGAGGGCGTAGGTGAGCACCGCCGCGCCGGAGCGGTCGAAGATCACACCGGCCTCGTGCCGGGCGTCGGCGAACCAACCGGCCTTCGTGGCGATCCGGGCCCGCTCGTCGGAGGACATGGTGCGCCGGATGCCGTCGGTGAACGCCACCGGAGACCGTAGGAGGCCCAACAGGTACGTGGTCGAGGCGGGGGAGAGCAGCGTGCCGGCGACCAGGGCGCGCAGCAGGTCGTGCGTCTCCCGAGGGGTGCTGGTGCCGAGGAAGAAACGGTTCGGGTTGGCGACCGGCTGGACCTGGGTGTTCGGGAAGCCCTTGGCGACCAGGATGGAGTTGATCTCAGCGGCCGGGGCGACCAGCCCGCAGAGCCGCACCGCCGTGTCGTCCGAGACGGTCAGCAGGTTGGCCAGCACGTGCCCGATGGTCACCAGGCTCGGGTACGCGCCGTCCAGGCTGAAGATGCCGTCGCCACCCGGGACGACGATCGTGGAGCTGACCTCGACCTGCTGGTCCAGGGTGAGCAGGCCCCGGTCGACCTTGTCGAGCACCGCCGTGGCGACGGCGATCTTGTTGACGCTGTACGCCTCGATCCGCCGGTCCGCGTCGGCCTCGACCGCGACGACCGGCGCGCCGGCCGGGTCGGCGACGCTGACGTACGCCTGCCAGTTGCCGCCGGCCTCGACGCTGTGCTTGGCGAAGACGGAGGCGACCCGACGGGCGGCCCGCGCGGGGGTGGTCGGCGACACCTCGGTGGTCTCGGCGGCACTCGCCGGGGCGGCAGCGCCCAGCACCGTCCCGGCGGTGGCCACCGTGCCCAACCCGAGCGCGGTTCTGCGGTTCAGTCGCATGGTCAATCGTCTCCCCGATCGTGGTGTGCCAGAGCGCTTGCTGGCCCACCACCCTAGGCGAGTTGATCGACGCACGATGCCCCCGAACATGTCCCGAACAATCTCGAACAGGTCAGCCGAACCGTCGGCGCAGCGCGGCGCCCACCGCGCCGACCGGCCCGAACACGAGGTGCCGCAGGTCGGGCAGGTGGCCGCCGCGTACCGCCTCGCCGGCCGGGTTCGGCGCGAAGACCGAGCCGTCGTGCGCGTCGACCGACCGGCCACTCAGGCCCGCCGCGCGCATCAACGGCCCGACCAACACGTCGTAGACCGCCGGGAGGACGGTGAAGCCGACCCGCATCAGCACGTTGAGCCGGCCCACCGACACCTCCCGGCGCGGCCGGTCCACACAGTCCACGATGGCCCGGGCCACCCGTTGCGGGCCGGCGACCGGCGGCGGAGGACGTCCCACCCGGCCCAGATAGTTGGCCGCCTGCTGGTACACCGGAGTGTCCACGCTGCCCGGGTTGACCAGGCACAGCCGGATCTCCGGGCTGTCGCGCAACTCCTGCTGCACCGTCCGGACCAGACCCTGCAAGCCCCACTTGCTCGCCACGTACGCGCTCATGTACGGGGCGGTGATGTGGGCGAGCACCGAGCCGGTGAGGATCACCGTGCCGGCGCCGGCGGCCCGGAAGTGCCGCAGCGCCACCCGCACCGAGCCGGCCGCACCCAGCAGGTCGGTCCGTACCACCTGGTCGAAGACCCGTTCCGGCAGCTCGTCGAAGCGACCGTAGGCCATCACCGCCGCCGTGTGCACCCACACGTCGATGCGACCGAAGTGGTCGACGGCCGCGCCCGCGAGCGCGTCGAGCGCGTCCGGCTCGGTCACGTCGGTCGGCACGGTCAGCACGTCGACGTGGGCGCACTCCGCGCGTACCTCGGCCAGGGTCGTGCCGGCGCGGGCGGCGAGGACCAGGCGGTCACCGCGCTCGGCGAACGCCCGGGCCGTCGCCCGGCCGATCCCGCTGCTCGCGCCGACGATCACGACGACCCGGCTCACGGCACTCTCACCATCATGGTTCGAGCACGACCTTGATGCAGCCGTCCTCCTTCTTCTGGAACATCTCGTACGCCTGCGGCGCCCGGGCCAGCGGCACCCGGTGGGTACGCAGGTCCTCCACGCCCAGCGGGTCGTCGTCACCGGCGAGCAGCGGCAGGATCTCGTCGGTCCACCGACGTACGTGACACTGCCCCATCCGCAGCTGGACACCCCGGTCGAACATCTCCATCAGCGGCATCGGGTCCGCCTCGCCGCCGTACACCCCGGAGACCGACACGGTGCCGCCACGGCGAACCCCCTTGACCGCGGCGTGCAGCACGGACAAGCGGTCCATGCCGGCGCGGTCGGTCATCGTCTGGGCCAGCTTGTCCGGCAGCAGGCCGACGGCGGCGTGGGCGAGCTTGCCCACCGGCGAGCCGTGCGCCTCCATCCCGACCGCGTCGATCACCGCGTCCGGGCCGCGACCGTCGACCAGGTCGATCAACGCGCCCGGTACGTCCGTCAGCTGGCTCACGTCGAGCACCTCGATGCCCTGCCGGCGGGCCAACTCCAGCCGCTCCGGCACCAGGTCCAGCCCGATCACACGGCCCGCGCCGAGATGACGGCCGATCCGCGCGCAGAACTGCCCGACCGGGCCCAACCCGAAGACGGCAAGGGTGCCGCCGGGCGGGGTGTCCGCGTACGTCACCGCCTGCCAGGCGGTCGGCAGAATGTCGGACAGGTACAGGTAGCGCTCGTCGGCGCCGGTCTGGGGGATCTTGATCGGCCCGAAGTGGGCCTGCGGGACACGCAGGTACTCGGCCTGCCCGCCCGGCACCGAACCGTAGAGCGAGGTGTAGCCGAACAGGGCCGCGCCCTTGCCCTCGCTGGTGACCTGGGTCGTCTCGCACTGGGCGTAGAGCTGGCGCTCGCACATCCAGCAACTGCCACAGGAGATGTTGAACGGCACCACCACCCGGTCACCCGGGCTGAGGTCGGTCACCCCCGACCCGACCTCCTCGACGATCCCCATCGGCTCGTGACCCAGCACGTCACCCGGCTTCAGGTACGGCCCGAGCACCTCGTACAGGTGCAGGTCGGAACCGCAGATCGCGGTTGAGGTGATCTTCACGATCGCGTCGGTCGGCTCCTCGATCCGGGGGTCCGGGACCTCCTCGACGCGTACGTCTCGCTTGCCCTGCCAGGTGAGCGCCTTCATGTCCCTCGTCCCCTCTCACTGCCGTCTTCGTGGAGTGCTACCCGGGCTCGGGCACTTGAACCGGCCACCCGCCTCGGGCTTGCCTCGGGCTCATAGGCGGGTGGCGGTGGAGGGCTGGGGTGAGCGTCCCGGTGGGTCCGGGCGGTCAGGCTCGATGCCTCCGCCGGACGAGGTCGCCCCTCAGTCCTGTCGACGGGGTCCGCCCTCAGCCTTGTCCATCGGGATTGCCTCCAGCCTTGTCGGTGGGGATTGCCCTCAGCCCTACGGGCCGGGAGCTCAGACGGCAGACCGCCGTACCCGAGAGATGCGGGGGTACGGCGGTCTGGTGGATGTCAGGAACCGGGGGTGTTGTTGGCTCCCTTGGCGGTGGCCGCGAGGTAGTCGCGGTTGAGGCGGCCGATGGTGTTCAGCGGGATGCCCTTCGGGCAGGCCGGGGTGCACTCGCCGGCGTTGGTGCAGCCGCCGAAGCCGGCCTCGTCGTGTGCGTCGACCATGCCGATGACCCGGGTGTAGCGCTCGGGCTGGCCCTGCGGCAGGAGCGAGAGCTGGGTGAGCTTGGCGGCGGTGAAGAGCATGCCGGAGCCGTTCGGGCAGGCCGCCACGCAGGCGCCGCAGCCGATGCAGGCGGCCGACTCGAAGGCGGCGTCGGCGTTGGCCTTGGCCACCGGGGTGGAGTGGGCCTCGGGCGCGCTGCCGGTCGGCGCGGTGACGTACCCGCCAGCCGCGATGATCTTGTCGAAGGCGCTCCGGTTGACGACGAGGTCCTTGACGACCGGGAAGGCGCTGGCCCGCCACGGCTCGATGTCGATGGTCTCGCCGTCCTTGAACTGCCGCATGTGCAGTTGGCAGGCGGTGGTGCCGCGCTGCGGCCCGTGCGCGTCGCCGTTGATCATCAGGCCGCACATGCCGCAGATGCCTTCGCGGCAGTCGTGGTCGAACGCCACCGGGTCCTCGCCGGAGAGGATCAGCCGCTCGTTGAGCACGTCGAGCATCTCCAGGAACGACATGTCCGGGGACACGTCGTCGACCGGGTAGGTCACCATCCGGCCCTTGTCCTCGGGGCCCTTCTGGCGCCAGATGCGCAGGGTCAGGTTCACTTGTAGCTCCGCTGCGTGGGGTGGACGTACTCGAATGTCAGGTCTTCCTTGTGCAGCACCGAGGGTTCGCCGTCGGCGGTGAACTCCCAGGCCGCCACGTACGCGAACCGGTCGTCGTCGCGCTGCGCCTCACCGTCGGGGGTCTGGTGCTCGGCCCGGAAGTGGCCGCCGCAGGACTCCTCGCGGTGCAGGGCGTCGATGCACATCAGCTCGGCCAGTTCGAAGAAGTCGGCCACCCGGCCGGCCTTCTCCAGCGACTGGTTGAGTTCCTCGCCGGTGCCGGACACCTTGACCCGCTGCCAGAACGCCTCGCGCAGGTCGCGGATCTCGCCGATCGCCTTGCGCAGCCCGGCCTCGCTGCGCTCCATGCCGCAGTGTTCCCACATGATCTGGCCCAGTTCGCGGTGGAACGAGTCCACGGTCCGGTCGCCGTCGACCGCGAGGAGCCGCTGGACGCGGTCCTCCACGTCGGTGCGCGCCTCGACGGCCGCCGGGTGGCTGGCGTCGACCTTCTCCATGGGGCCGGAGGCCAGGTAGTTGGCGATGGTGGTGGGCAGCACGAAGTACCCGTCGGCGAGGCCCTGCATCAGCGCCGAGGCGCCGAGCCGGTTGGCGCCGTGGTCGGAGAAGTTCGCCTCACCGATCACGAACAGGCCGGGGATGTTCGACTGGAGGTCGTAGTCGACCCACAGGCCGCCCATCGTGTAGTGCACGGCGGGGTAGATCCGCATCGGCACCTCGTACGGGTCCTCGCCGGTGATCCGCTCGTACATCTCGAAGAGGTTGCCGTACTTGGCCTCGATGGCCTTGCGGCCCAGCCGGTTGATCGCGTCGGCGAAGTCGAGGTAGACGCCCAGCTTGGTCGGGCCGACGCCCCGGCCCTCGTCGCACACGTTCTTGGCGGCGCGGGAGGCGATGTCGCGGGGGACCAGGTTGCCGAAGGAGGGGTAGATCCGCTCCAGGTAGTAGTCCCGCTCGTCCTCGGGGATATCGCGAGGGCTGCGGTCGTCGCCCTTGGCCTTCGGCACCCAGACCCGGCCGTCGTTGCGCAGCGACTCGCTCATCAGGGTGAGCTTCGACTGGTGGTCACCGGAGACGGGGATGCAGGTCGGGTGGATCTGCGTGTAGCACGGATTGGCGAAGTACGCGCCCTTGCGGTGCGCGCGCCAGGTGGCGGTGACGTTGCAGCCCTTGGCGTTCGTGGAGAGGTAGAAGACGTTGCCGTAGCCGCCGGAGGCGAGCACCACGGCGTCGGCCATCTCGGTGCTGATCTCGCCCGTGACCATGTCCCGGACGACGATGCCGCGGGCCTTGCCGTCGACGAGGACCAGCTCCAGCATCTCGTGCCGGGTGTTCATCTCGACGTTGCCGAGGCCGATCTGCCGCTCCAGAGCCTGGTACGCGCCGAGCAGCAGCTGCTGGCCCGTCTGGCCCCGGGCGTAGAAGGTGCGCTGCACCTGGGCGCCACCGAAGGAGCGGGTGTCAAGCAGGCCGCCGTACTCGCGGGCGAACGGCACGCCCTGGGCCACACACTGGTCGATGATGTTGACGGACACCTCGGCGAGCCGGTGCACGTTCGACTCCCGGGAGCGGAAGTCGCCGCCCTTGACGGTGTCGTAGAAGAGCCGGTGTACGGAGTCGCCGTCGTTGCGGTAGTTCTTCGCCGCGTTGATGCCGCCCTGGGCCGCGATGGAGTGCGCGCGGCGCGGGCTGTCCTGGTAGCAGTAGGACTTGACGTGGTAGCCCTGCTCGGCGAGGGTCGCGGCGGCGGAGCCACCGGCCAGGCCGGTGCCGACGACGATCACCGTCATCTTGCGGCGGTTGGCGGGGTTGACCAGCTTGGCCTCGAAGCGCCGCGTCTCCCAGCGCTTCTCGACCGGGCCGGCGGGTGCCTTGGTGTCGGCGATCGGGTCGCCCTCGGTGAAGAGATCCATGTCAGGACACCAATCCGGTGAGTACGGCGAACGGGACCACCAGGTATCCGGCGCTGAGCAGCACGGCGAAGACCAGAGCCGCCGTCCGCGCCCGGCGCTCGCCGCGTGGCGTCTGCTGGCCGAGGCTGCGGAACGCGCTGAACGCGCCGTGGCGCAGGTGGAAGCCCACCGTGACGATGGCGAGCGTGTAGAAGAGCGTGACGTACCAGCGCTCCGGGGCGAAGTCGGCGACGACGTTGCCGTACGGCTTGCTCTCGTCGCCGACCGGGTTCAGCGTGCCGGTGGTCAGGTCCAGCAGGTGGTAGATCACGAAGAGCAGGATGATCACTCCACCCCAGCGCATCGTGCGGGCCGCGTAGCTGCCGTTGACCTTCTTGCGGTGGGCGTACTTGACCGGGCGGGCGGCGCGGGCACGCCGGGCCAGCACGGTGGCGGCCACGATGTGGGCGACGACGGCCACCACCAGCACGGTGCGCAGGATCCACAGGAACCAGACGCCGGGCAGCAGTGGCTTGCCGATGTCGCGCAGCCAGTGCGCGTAGTGGTCGAACGAGGTCTCCCCCGTGAACACCTTCAGGTTTCCGAGCATGTGCGCGATCAGGAACAGCACCAGCACAATGCCCGTCACCGCCATGACGGCCTTGAGGCCGACGTTCGAGCGGATGGGCGACCGAGTTTTCGTGATTACCACACGACCGACGCTAGGAGCACTTCGATCAGTCGTCCAATGCATCGAAGTCGCAGTGTTGATAGCCGTAAGCTATGTAGATGCAGCTCCATCAGCTCCGGTACTTCGTCGCGGTGGCCGAAGTACGACATTTCACCCAAGCCGCCGACATCGTGGGCATCACTCAGCCTTCTCTCAGTAAGCAAATTCACGCTCTGGAGGCCGACCTCGGGGCACCGCTGTTCGAGCGGGTAAGGGGCAACATCGCGCTCACCGCGGCGGGTGAGGTGCTGCTGCCGTTGGCCACCCGGATCCTCGCCGACGTGGAGACCGCGACCCGCGAGGTCCAGGAGTTGGTGGGGCTGCGCCGGGGCCGCGTCCGCCTCGGTGCCACCCCCAGTCTGGCCACCTCGCTCGCCCCGCCGGTGCTGCGCCGGTTCCGCGACGCGCACCCCACCATCGATCTGCGCGTCGAGGAGGGCGGCTCCCAGGACCTGGTCCGTGACCTGCTCCGCGGCGACCTCGACCTGGCCCTGATCATCATGCCGGCGCAGGGAGCCGACCCGGGGCTGCGGGTCGACCCGATCCTGCGGGAGAGCCTGGTGGTGGCGTCGGTGGGGGAGGTGCCGACCGCGTCCGCGACCGGCGAGCTGCACATCACCGACCTGCGGGACCAGCCGATGGTGATGTTCCGGGAGGGGTACGACCTGCGTGACGCGACCATCCAGGCGTGTCGGGAGGCGGGCTTCGAACCCACCTTCGCGGTGGACGGCGGCGAGATGGACGCGGTGCTCAGCTTCGTCGAGGCGGGGCTCGGCATCGCGCTGCTGCCGGGCATCGTGCTGGCCCGCCGGCCGGGCGTACGGATCACCCCGCTCGCCCCGCCCGGGGTGCGGCGGACCATCGCGGTGGCCCGCCGCCGCGACGTCGTACCCACCCATGCCGGTCGGGAGTTGCGGCGCATCCTGCTCGACTACGTCCAGTCGGCGATCGACCTCGGCGAACTGCCCCCCGGCGTCGAGCCACTGACCTGACCCCGGCCCGTCCGTCGGGCGGCAGCGACCGGGCCCGGCGGGTCGGGTCAGCGGCCCTCGGCGTCGTCCATCGCGCGGTAGATCCGCTGTTCGGAGACGGGGTACGGGGTGCCCAACGCCTGGGCGAAGACGTTCACCCGCAGCTCCTCGATCATCCAGCGGATCTGTCGGACCGCGGTCTCCTGCCGGCGTGCCGGCGGCAGGTTGGCGAGCAGGTCGGCGTACTCCTTCTGCACCACCGCGATCCGGTCCTGCTGCTGGCGGTCGCGCTGCGGGTTGCCGCCGAGGCGGTCCAGGCGGCGCTCGATGGCGGTGAGGTAGCGCAGCAGGTCGGGCAGGCGGGCGTACCCGGTCTCGGTGATGAAACCGGCGTGCACCAGCCCGGCGAGCTGGCTGCGGATGTCGGCGAGCGCCGCCACCACGGCGAGGTTGCGGGTCGCGCCGAGCCGCTGCTCGACCGCGTACGCGGCGGCGAGGACCTTGCGGACCCGGTCCATCACCTCGACCACGGTGTCGACCAGATCGGCGCGGACCTTCTCGCGTAGCGCCGCGAAGCCGTCGGCGTCCCACGCCGGCCCGCCGGCCGTGCCGATCAACCGGTCGATGGCGGCGCCCGCCGCGTCCTCGATCAGGTCCTGTACGCCGCCGTGCGGGTTACGGCTCAGCGCCAGCTTCGCCTCGTTGTCGAGCCGCCCCTGGAGGAAACGGGCCGGGGACGGCACGGTGAGCCGCAGCAGCCGGCGGGTGCCGGCCCAGTGCGCGACCTCGGCCTCGGCGGGGGAGTCGAACACCTTCACCCCGACCGTGGCGCCCTCGTCGACGAGCGCCGGGTACGCGGTGACCGCGTAGCCGGCGCGGACCTGCTCGATGGTCCGGGGCAGCGTGCCGATGCTCCACTCGCGCAGCCCGGTGCGGGTGACCTCCGGTGCGGCGGCCGCCACCACCTGGCGTACCTCCTGGCGGAGTTGACGTTGCAGGGCCGGCAGGTCCTTGCCCTCGGCGACCGGCTTCTCGTCGTCGCCGAGGACCCGGAACGTCACCCGCAGGTGCGCCGGGAGCTTGCCCGGCTCCCAGGCGTCGCGGGGCACCGTCACCCCGGTCATCCGACGCAGCTGCCGGGTGAGCGCGTCGAGCAGCGACTCCTCGCCCGGGGTGATCGCCGCCAGGGCCGCCCGCGCGAAGTCCGGCACCGGGACGAAGTTGCGGCGGATCGCCTTCGGCAGCGAGCGCATCAGCGCGATCACCGTCTCCTCGCGCAGCCCCGGCACCTGCCAGTCGAAGCTCTCCGCCGGCACCTGGTTGAGCAGCGGCAACGGGATGTCCACGGTGACGCCGTCGTCGGGAGTGCCCGGCTCGAAGCGGTAGGTCAGCGGGAGGCTCACCCCGTGGGCCTGCCACTCGTCCGGGTAGTCGTGCTCGTCCACCCCCGGTCGGCCGTCGTTGACAAGCAGGTCGCGGGTGAAGGTGAGCAGGTCGGGTTGCTCGCGGCGGGTCTTCTTCCACCAGCTGTCGAAGTGCCGGCCGGAGGAGACGTCGGCCGGGATCCGCTGGTCGTAGAAACCGAAGATGGTCTCGTCGTCGACCAGGATGTCCCGGCGGCGGGCCCGGCTCTCCAACTCCTCGATGTCGGCGAGCAGCCGCTTGTTGTCCGCCCAGAACTGGTGGTGGGTCTGCCAGTCGCCCTCGACGAGAGCGTGCCGGATGAACAGCTCGCGGCTCAGCGTCGGGTCGATCCGCCCGAAGTTGACCTTGCGGGAGCTGACCAGCGGGACGCCGTACAGGGTGACCTTCTCGTAGGCCATCACCGCGGCCTGCTTCTTCTCCCAGTGCGGTTCGCTGTAGCTGCGCTTGGCCAGGTGCTGGGCCAGCGGCTCGACCCACTCCGGCTCGACCCGGCCGGCGATGCGCCCCCACAGCCGGGAGGTCTCCACCAGCTCGGCGGCCATCACCCAGCGCGGCGGCTTCTTGAACAGCGCCGACCCGGGGAAGACCGCGAACTTCGCGCCCCGCGCGCCTAGGTACTCGTGTTTCTGGGCGTCCTTCAGGCCGATGTGCGACAGGAGGCCGGGCAGCAGCGACTGGTGTACCTTCGGGGTGTCGATCTCCTCCGGCAGGTCCGCGCCGCCGCGCCGGCCCGCACCCCGGCCGGCGTCCGCGTCGTCCGGGGTGTCGCGCGCCGGCCGCCCACCACGCCGGTCGCCCTCGGCCGGGGTACGCAGCACCTGCCGCAGTTGGCTGACGATGTCCTGCCACTCGCGGATCCGTAGGTAGTTCAGGTACTCCGCCTTGCACATCCGGCGGAACGCGCTTGAGGACAGCTCGCGCTGCTGCTCGCGCAGGTAGCGCCACAGGTTGAGGTAGGCGACGAAGTCGGACTCCTTGTCGGCGAACCGGGCGTGCGCCTGGTCGGCCTGGGCCTGCTTCTCCGCCGGCCGCTCCCGGGGGTCCTGGATGGAGAGCGCGGCGGCGACCACCAGCACCTCGGTGGCGCAGCCGTTGCGTTCGCCCTCGACCACCATGCGGGCCAGCCGCGGGTCGACAGGCAGTTGGGCCAGCCGTCGGCCGAGCGCGGTGAGCCGCTTCGACGGGTCGGCTTCGGCCGGGTCCAGCGCGCCCAACTCGTGCAGCAGGTTGACGCCGTCGGTGATGTTGCGCTTGTCCGGTGGGTCGATGAACGGGAACGCGGCGAGGTCGCCCAGCCCGATCGCGGTCATCTGGAGGATGACCGACGCCAGGTTGGTCCGCAGGATCTCCGGGTCGGTGAACTCGGGCCGGGAGGCGAAGTCCTGCTCGTCGTAGAGGCGGATGCAGATGCCGTCCGAGGTACGGCCACAGCGACCCTTACGCTGGTTGGCCGATGCCTGCGAGACCGGCTCGATCGGCAGCCGCTGCACCTTGAGCCGGCTGGAGTAGCGGGAGATGCGGGCGGTGCCCGGGTCCACCACGTACTTGATGCCGGGCACGGTCAGCGAGGTCTCCGCGACGTTCGTGGCGAGCACCACCCGACGGGACGAGTGCGCGGCGAAGGCGCGGTGCTGCTCGGCGCTGGACAGCCGTGCGTACAGCGGCAGGATCTCGGTGCCGAGCAGCGAGCGCTTCTTCTGCACCAGCTTGCCCAGCGCGTCGGCGGTGTCCCGGATCTCCCGTTCGCCGCTGAGGAAGACCAGGATGTCGCCGGGCCCTTCGGCGGCCAACTCCTCGACCGCGTCGCCGATCGCCTGGATCTGGTCGCGGACGTTCTCCTCGTCGCCGTCGCCGTCCTCCTCGCCCTCGGCCAGCTCGACGAGGGGCCGGTACCGCACCTCCACCGGGTAGGTGCGCCCCGACACCTCGACCACCGGTGCGGGTACGCCCTCCGGCTCGTCGGCGGTGGGCGGGCCGGCGAAGTGCCGGGCGAACCTGTCGGTCTCGATCGTCGCCGAGGTGATGACCACCTTGAGGTCGGGTCGTCGGGGCAGCAGCTCCCGCAGGTAGCCGAGGATGAAGTCGATGTTGAGGCTGCGCTCGTGCGCCTCGTCGATGATCAGCGTGTCGTACTGGCGCAGCATCCGGTCGGTCTGCAACTCGGCGAGCAGGATGCCGTCGGTCATCAGCTTCACCAGGCTGCGCTCGCTGACCTGGTCGGTGAAGCGCACCTTGTAGCCGACCACGTCACCCAACTCGGTGCCCAGCTCGTCGGCGATCCGGTCGGCCACCGTCCGGGCGGCCAACCGCCGGGGCTGGGTGTGCCCGATCAGGCCGTGCACCCCGCGCCCCAACTCCAGACAGATCTTGGGGATCTGGGTGGTCTTGCCGGAGCCGGTCTCGCCCGCCACGATCACCACCTGGTGATCGCGGATGGCGGCGGCGATGTCGTCCTTGCGCTCACTGACCGGCAGACCCACCGGGTACGTGATCACGGGCACCGCCGCCTGACGGGCGGCGAGCCGCTGCTCGGCCCGGACCAGATCGGCGGTGATCTCGGTGAGCGCCGCCTCCCGACGCTGCGGGTCGCGCAGCTTGCGGGCACCGTCGAGTCGCCGCTGGAGCCGGCGCTGGTCGCGGAACATCAGAGGTGTGAGGCGGCGGTGCAACTCGCGAACGGGGTCGGACGCGACGGAGGCGGTTGGATTCTGCATGTCGTGCCCAAGGATAGGCAGCCCGGCGGCGCACCGCTCCTGGGTTACCGTGGCGGCCGACGACGAGCGCTGGGGGAGCCGTGCTGGAGATGCGTGACACCGACCGGGCCCTGGTGCAGGCTGCCACGGCGGTCTCCAAGCTGCGCTGCCGCAGCCAGCACCACACCGTCGCGTCGGCGGCCCGGACGGCGGACGGGCGGGTCTTCACCGGCGTGAACGTCACGCACGCCACCGGCGGGGTCTGCGCCGAACTGGTGGTGGTCGGCACGGCCGCCACGCAGGGTGTCACCGCGCTGGAGACGATCGTCACGGTTGCCGACCGGGGTCGCGAGGTCGTCGCGCCCTGCGCCGGGTGCCGGCAGGTGCTGCGCGACCTCTTTCCGCTGCTGCGGGTGATCGTCGGCCCGATGGACGCGCTGCGGGTGGTCCCGCTCGGGGAGTTGTCGGCGGAGGCCGGGAACGGCTCGGCCGGCTGACCGGGAGCGGCGTCAGTCCCCGGCGGCGGCCTCCAACATCGACTGCGGCACCGGGACGCTCCCGAACCGCAGGTTGCCCTCCGGCAGCAGCCACGTCGTGACCCGCGCGACCAGTCGACCGGCCCGTACGGCGGGGTCGTTGGCGAAGAGCGTGCGTGCCTCGTCCGGGGCGATGGACAGCACCACGAAGCCCCGCAGGTGCTCGTCGTCCGCGTGCAGGAACGGTCCGGCCGCGAGGACCAGGCCCTGCTGCACGAGGCCCGCCTGGTGGGCCAGGTGCGCGTCCTGCAACCGGTCGATCGCGTCCTGCGGCAGCTCCGGTGGGGCCGGCGCTCGGGTGAACAGGACGACCGTGTGCTGGTCGAATCGCATGTCCACACCCTATGACCCGAATGTCCCCCTTCTGGGTGTCATCGGCCAGCTGTCCACCGTGTGACCGTCCGCGAATCCCATTCTCAAACGAGGTCCGGAGGGATTGGGGGTGCGGCATGGTCACCAGACGTCGGCTGCTCGCGGCGGGTGCCACCGGCGGCGCGGTGGCGCTGATCCCGGCGGGTTGGGCGGCGTCGGGTCGGGCGCTCGCCACGGCGGCGCTGGAGGCCCGGGACATCCCGAAGTACGTCACCCCGCTGCGGATCCCCCCGGCCATGCCGACGGTGGCCACCGATGCGGAGCGCGACACGTACGAGATCGCGGTACGACAGTTTCGCCAGCAGATCCTGCCGCCGTCGTGGCCGCGCACCACCGTGTGGGGTTACGGCTCCACCGCCCACCCCGGCAGCTTCGGCTACCCCGCGCCCACCATCATGGCCCGGGTGGGCCGCCCGGTGCGGGTGACCTGGGTCAACCAGCTCGTCGACGACCGGGGTGACTACCTGCCGCACCTGCTGCCGGTGGACCCCACCCTGCACTGGGCCAACCCGGCCGGTGGCATCGCGCACCGGGACGGCCACGGGCGGTGGGACGGCAGCCCGCAGGGGTATCGAGGCCCGGTGCCCCAGGTGGTGCATCTGCACGGCGCGCACAGCACCCAGGAGAGCGACGGACACTCCGAGGCGTGGTACCTGCCGGTGGCCCGGGACCTCCCACCCGACGTGGCCGTGGCCGGCAGCGCGTACCGCGAGTTCCGGTCCCGGTTCGCCGAACGGTCCGGGCTGCGCTGGGCGCCGGGCTCGGCCACCTTCGAGTACGCCAACGACCAGCGGTCGTGCACCCTCTGGTACCACGACCACGCGCTCGGTCTCACCCGGGAGAACGTCTACGCCGGCCCTGCCGGGTTCTACCTGCTCGGCGGTGGAGACGAGCTGCCGGAGGGGGTGCTGCCCGGCCCCGACCCGCGACGATCCGCCGAACACCTCGTACCACGACATTCCGCTGATGATCCAGGACCGCAGCTTCACCGCCGACGGCGAGCTGCACTACCCGACGCGCTACTCCGGCGGCGCCGACGGGCCGCCGACCTGGGTGCCCGGGTTCTCCGGCTCCACGATCGTGGTCAACGGCCGCACCTGGCCCACGTTGACGGTTCAGCGCCGGCGCTACCGGTTCCGGCTGCTCAACGCCTGCAACAGCCGGTTCCTGCTGCTCAGCGTGGTCGCGAACGCCACCGCCCGGCCGGCCCGGCCGGTGCTGCCGGTCTGGCAGGTCGGCAGCGACGGCGGTCTCCTGCCCGAGCCGGTGCCGCACGAACGGGTGGCACTCGGCCCCGCCCAGCGGGTCGACGCGATCATCGACTTCACCGACCTCCCGGTCGGCACCGAGCTGTACCTCGTCAACGAAGGTCCGGACGGGATGTACGGCGGCGGCCGGCCCGGGGTGGACTTCGACCCCGCCGACCCGCACACCACCGGACAGGTGCTGCGCTTCGTGGTCACCGACGCGGCCGGCGTCGACCCGAGCGTCCCACCGGAGCAGTTGCGGCTGCCGTCGCACCCGCGGCTCGGGCCGGCTCAGCGGGTCCGCCGGCTGTCGCTCAACGAGCGGCGGTCCGGCAGCTCGACGATCATGCTGCTCGGCGTCCTCGACGAGCGTGGTCGGGGCCTGCCCCTGCGCTGGAGCGACCCGGTGACCGAGCAGCCCACCCTGGGCGACACCGAGGTGTGGGAGGTGCGCAACTTCACCCATCACGTGCACCCGGTCCACCTGCACCAGGTGCAGTTCGAGTTGCTCGGCCGGGGGCGTTCGGGCCGGTCGCTGCCGGGCCCACAGGACCGGGGGTGGATGGACACGGTGCTCGCGTACCCGGGGGAGGTGACCCGGATCAAGGCGCGGTTCGACCTGCCGGGTCGGTACGCCTGGCACTGCCACCTGCTGGAGCACGAGGACAACGAGATGATGCGACCCCTGAACGTGCTGCCGCGCGGTGGTGCGGCGGCCGGGGACGGTGCCGCGGCGGGCCGGCACGGCGGCGCGGCGGGCGGGCCGGCGGAGCCCGGGACGGCATCGACGGACGCCGGTTAGGCCTCTTTCCGCAGCTCGGCTAAGGTTAGGCGAACCTAAGCCAGAACGTGCAGGAGACTCGTGACCACCCTCGCCACCCGGCCGACCCCGGCCCGCAACCGGTCCGGTACGCGCACCGGCCGCCGGGTGGCCGTCACCGTCGGGGCCGCGCTGGTGTTGCTGCTCGCCGTGTTGGCAAGCTTCGCGCTCGGCAGCCGGCCACTCGGCGTCGGCCAGGTGTGGCACGCGCTCGTCGCGCCCGACGGCGGCGACGCCAGCACCATCGTCCGTGAGCTGCGGATGCCACGGACCGCGCTCGGCCTCGCCGTCGGGCTCGCACTGGCGGTGGCGGGGGTGCTGTTCCAGGCACTCACCCGCAACCCCCTCGCCGAGCCGCGCATCCTGGGCATCAGCGCGGGCGCGTCGTTCGGTGTGGTGCTCGCGATCTCCGTCTTCGGCGTCGGCACGCTCGCCGGGTACGTCTGGTTCGGCATCGCCGGAGCACTGATCGCGGGGTTGCTGGTCTTGGCCATCGCCACCCGCGCCCGCGAGGGCGCCAGTCCGGTCACCCTCGCGCTCGTCGGCGCGGCGCTCGACGCCAGTCTCGCCTCCGGGGTGTACGCGCTGCTCAGCATCGACGCCCGCACCTTCGAGGAGTACCGCTTCTGGGTGGTCGGTGGGCTTGCCGGCCGGGACCTGTCGGTCGCCGCGCAGGTGCTCCCCTTCGTCCTCGCCGGCCTGGTGCTCGCCGCCCTGGTGGCCCGTGGTCTGGACGCGCTGGCCCTCGGCGACGACGTGGCCCGTGGTCTCGGTCACCGGATCGGTCTGGTCCGCCTCGGTGGAGGTCTCGCCGCCGTGCTGCTGACCGGCGCCGCGGTGGCCGCCGCCGGACCTGTCGCGTTCGTCGGTCTGGCCGTGCCGCACCTGGCCCGCGCCCTGGTCGGTGCGGACCACCGCTGGACCCTCGCCGTCTCCGCGCTGCTCGGGCCGGCCCTGCTGCTCGCCGCCGACATCGTCGGTCGGCTCGTCGCCCCGCCCGGCGAGATCCCGGCCGGGATCGTCACCGCGCTGATCGGCGCGCCGCTGCTGGCCGTGCTGGTCCGCCGCGCCCGGGTGGTGACCGCGTGACCACCGCCCAGCGCAGCTCCGGACCCGCCGACGCCGCCGCCTCGCCCGGTGCCGGCGGCTTGTCGACTCCCGCCGTGCCGACTGGTGACTCAACCCGGCTGCCCGGGCGGTCGCTGCTGCGGATCGGCCCGGTCAGCCTGCTGATCCGCCGTCGCGCGGTGCTGGTGGCAGCCGTGCTGACCGTGCTGCTCCTGCTGGCCGTCGTGCTCAGCCTCTCGCTCGGCACCCCGTACGTCGCCCCGGCCGATGTGCTGCGCGCCCTCTCCGGCGCCGGCACCCCGTACGACCTCGTGGTCTTTGATCTTCGGCTGCCGCGGGTCGTGCTGGCGGCCGTGGCCGGCGCCGCCTTCGGCGTGGCCGGCACGCTGATCCAGAGCGTGGCCCGCAACCCGCTCGCCAGCCCGGACGTCATCGGCATCACCCAGGGCGCCGGTCTCGCCGCGACCGTGGCCCTGACCAGCGGAATGGCCGCGGTCCTGGTAGCGCCCACCGCGCTTGTCGGAGGGCTGCTCGCGGCGGTGCTGCTGTTCGCCCTCGGGGCCCGGCACGGGCTTGCCGCGCAGCGGTTCGTGCTCGCCGGGGTGGCGGTCGCGTTCGGCTTCCGGGCGCTCACCGAGGGCGTCATGCTCACCGCCGACCCGATCGACGGGCTCCGCGCGCAGATCTGGCTGATCGGCACCCTGGCCGGCAAGGGCTGGACCGAGGCCGCCTGGATCGCCGGCACGCTTGTGGCGCTGCTGCCGGTGCTGGCCTGGGCCGGCTGGGCGCTGAACAGCACCGCCCTGGACGACGACACCGCGCGGGGTGTCGGGCTGCGCCCGGTGGCCCGCCGGATCGGCCTCGCCGGCACCGGCGTCCTCGTCGCCGCGATGGTCACCGCGCAGGTCGGCGCCGTCGACTTCGTGGCCCTGGTCGCACCGCAGGTGGCCCGCCGACTGGTACGCGCCGAACGACCACCGCTGGTCTGCGCGGCGCTGCTCGGCGCACTCCTGCTGGTGCTGGCCGACCTCGCCGGCCGGCGGCTGTTCGCACCCACCCAACTACCCGCCGGTGTGCTGACCGCAGCGATCGGCGGCCCGTACCTGATCTTCCTGCTGCTGCGCGGCCGGCGGAGGTCGTCGTGACGCCTCAAGGAGTGGTGTGATGCTCTCCACCCGCGATCTGGTCGCCGGCTACGACGAGCGGACCGTGCTCGACGGGCTCGAACTCGACCTGCCCAGCGACGCGTTCACCGTGATCGTCGGACCCAACGCCTGCGGCAAGTCCACCCTGCTGCGCACGATGGCCCGGCTGCTCACCCCCCGTCGAGGCACCGTCCTGCTGGACGGCAGCGCCATCCGTGACCTGCCGACCCGGGAGGTGGCCCGCCGCCTCGGCGTCCTGCCGCAGAGCCCGCTGGTGCCCGAGGGCGTCACGGTGGCCGACCTGGTCGGACGCGGCCGGCAGCCCTACCAGCGGTGGTGGCGGCAGTGGTCGACGGAGGACGGCGCTGCGGTCGACCAGGCGATGGCTCTCGCCGACGTCACCGACCTGGCCGACCGACCGGTGGACAGCCTCTCCGGCGGTCAGCGGCAACGGGTGTGGATCGCCATGACGCTCGCCCAGGACACCGACGCCCTGCTGCTTGACGAACCGACCACCTTCCTCGACCTGGCCCACCAGGTGGAGGTGCTGGACCTCCTGCACCGGCTGCGCTCCGAGCGGGGCCGCACCGTTGTCGCCGTGCTGCACGACCTGAACCAGGCCGCCCGCTACGCCGACCACCTGGTCGCCATGCGCGCCGGCGCCGTGGTCGCCGCCGGCCCGCCCCGGGAGATCCTCACCGCCGACCTGGTCCGCGACGTCTTCGGACTGGCCTGCGTGGTCGTGCCCTGCCCGGTGACCGGCGCACCGCTCGTGGTGCCCGCGTACACCGGAGGCAACTCCGCCCCGCCCGCGTCCGCCGGCGCGGGCGACCCCTCTTCGTCGACGGCGTCCGTACCGGACGCGCGACCCGCCACCGGCGACGCGGCCAACCCGCTCGCCGGCTCGCACCCCTCGAAAGGACTCTGATGCGTCGTCTCGTCGCCGCCCTCGCCGCGGCCGTCGCCCTCGGTGCCGGACTCACCGCCTGCGGTGAGAGCGACCCGGTCGCCGGCTCCACCACCGGGGAGACCCGGGAGATCACCCACGCCATGGGCACCACGAAGGTCCCGGCCGAGCCCAAGCGCGTCGTCGTACTCGACACCGACAAGATCGACACGGCGCTGTCGCTGGGCATCACCCCGGTCGGCGCCGCCACCGCCGGCGAGGCGAAGAGCTGGCCCACGTACTTCGGCGCGGACAAGCTCGCCACCATCAAGGAGGTCGGGGTGCTCACCGAGCCCGACCTCGAGGCGATCAACGCGCTGAAGCCGGACCTCATCCTCGGCAGCAAGTTCCGCCAGGAGAAGTTCTACGACGAACTGGCCGCCATCGCGCCGACCGTGTTCACCGACAAGGTGGGCATCACCTGGAAGGAGAACCTCCTCCTCGACGGCAAGGCGCTCGGCCGCGAGCAGCAGGCCAAGGATCTGCTCGCCACGTACGAGAAGCGGGCCAAGGACTTCGGCGCGACGCTCGGTGACGCCGCCGCACGCAAGGTCTCCATCGTGCGGTTCCTGCCCGGCAACATCCGGGTGTACGGCCCGGACTCGTTCTCCGGCATCGTCATCGGCGACACCGGCCTGGGCCGCCCCGAGCGGCAGCTGCTCGCCAACAAGGAGGACAAGCGCTTCGACCTGGTCAGCCCCGAGCGGATCAACGAGGTCGACGGTGACGTCATCTTCGTGACCGCGTACGGCGACAAGGCCGCCGCCGAGCAGACCAAGGTCGCCGGCGGGACGCTGTGGAAGGGCCTCGGCGCGGTCAAGGCCGGTAAGGCGTACCCCGTCTCCGACGAGGTCTGGATGACCGGCATCGGCGTCGGCGCCGCCAACAAGATCCTCGACGACCTGACCAAGTACCTCCCCGCCGCCTGACAAACCCGGCGCGGCGCGCGCCCGGGCACCCCAAGCGCGCCGCGCCGCTTTCCAAGATCCGCGCAAGTTCGGTGAAAGTGCTGCCTCCCACGCCATCCAGGCAGCAGAATCCCTGATATTGCGCGGATCTTGGAGGGTCTGGTTCTGGGTCGGGGTCTGGGTCCGGAGGCTGAGTCAGCGGGAGCGGGAACGGAGGGCTTGGCGAAGCTCGGCGAGGAAGCCGTCGAAGTCCTCCCGGAGACGCTTTGCGGTGACGTGCAGCACGATCCAGTCCGCACCGAGCAGTCGATTGAGGCGGCGCCGGTCTCGGTGGAACTGCTCGGGATCGTCATGCCACATCCCGTCGTACTCGACCGCGACCTTGAGGTGCGGCCACGCCAAATCGAGACGGGCCACGAACATCCCATCTCGCTCAACCACGAACTGCGTCACGGGCTTCGGCGCTCCGGCGAGCACTACCCGCACGCGGAGCCGGGATTCTGGGATTGACTCCGCGCCCGCGTCGGCCAGTTCAGCCACCCTTACCATCCGTTTCCACCCCCGCTTGCCGATCCCCGCTCGAGAGTCGGCGCGCAGTTGGGGGAGCGCCACCAACCGTTGGTGGGCGAGACGATCGACGACGGCCACGGCGTCCTCCGTTGGTAGCCACTGGGCCAGGTCCCAACAGGTGCGCGTCGGCGTGGTCAGCGGGACGCCCTGACGTACCGCAACGTCCTTCGCGGTGACCGTGCCGGTGTGTACAACGAGGCCCGAGACCGGCCCGAACCGCTGCCCTGCGGGCACGAGCAGTTCGACGGGCTCGTTGTCGGCGACCGACGCAGCGCCATAGAGCGCCGCCGCACTGCGACCGGCGACCGCTACACCCGGCGGCAGAACCCACCGTGCTGCGGCGGCACATCGAGTGTGGTGGGTGATCGCCAGCCGGCTATCGGCGTAGACATCGCGGAATAGCGGACGCCATGCCGCACTGCGTAACTCCGCGCGGGTCAGCAGGCCTTCTGCAACGACGTGGGAGCCGCGAAAGACGCGTCCTTGGAGGCTCGTTGGCCGTCGTGGGGAAATAGGCATGACACATACGATGACCAGCGTTCCCATTCGCCCGCAGCCCCTGTGGATAACCCCGGACCAGGGCCGGAACGCCAAGATCCGCGCAACTTCGCTGTTCTTGCTGTCTCCTCGCGCCGCGAGACGGCAGCATCCCCGAAGTTGCGCGGATCTTGGGCTGTTAGAGCACGTCGGTGCGGAGGCGCGTGGAGGGCGGGGTGGGTTAGGCGGCGGTGGACCAGATGGCGCGGAAGGCGGCGGCTTCGCCGGAGAGCCATCGTTCGATCTGGTCGGGCTTGGCGTCGGTGGGCATGTGGTGGGCCTGGCCGCGGCGGACGTCGACCAGGACCGGCTCGGCGTGCGGGAGCACCGCGTCCATGTGTCGGGCCATCAGGTGCAGGGTGGCGAGCACCGACTCCTCACTCGGTGGGGCCTCGTCGAAGTGCAGGCGGACCGCCTCGGCGCGGCCGTCGGCGTGGCGTACCCCGAAGTGGGGGTTGATCTTGACGGGTAGGTCGCCGAGCATGGCCAGGGCGTCGCGGGTCTGGGCGAGATCGAGGGCGGCCGGCTCGCCGAGGGAGTGCAGCCAGGTCGTGGCGCCGGGGACGAGCGCCTGGTAGAGCGGGCGCCAGCGTGGCTTGACGATGTCGGCCACCCCGGCCAGGTGGGTGCCCCCGGTGTGGAAGGCGATGTCGGCCTTGAGCGCCTTGACGAACTGGCCGTGCGGGTTGAAGCCGGACCGGCTGGCGCGTTGCTTGCGCAGCCCCCCGACGAAGGTCGCCTTGGTGGGGCCGGTGCGGTCGACGTAGCGGGTGAAACCGAGCAGTGTGGCGTAGGGGGTGAGGGGCGTGGAGGCGGGCGCGCTCACGGGCATCCTCCCAGGTCAGGATCTTGATTAGTACATACATTCTAATCGACGGGTCTGACATTGCCCAGCGATGTCGAGGGGTTCAGCACGCCCTCGCGAGGGGGCGATTCCGCGCGCTGGGGCGAGTGGAAGAGCGCTGGGGCTCGCGTTCGCAATGCTGCGAACTTTGTCGTAGTTGTCGAGCTATTGTGCCTTGTGGTCATTGACGCGAGGTCCGGGGCGGTCACCCCTGGCAGGGGTACGGCGGTGCGAGCCGCCAGGCCCGCCGTCGTCGCCGCTGGCCGGGACCGCTACCTGGACCTGCTGCGGACGGTCGCGCTGGTCCGCGTCGTGCTCTACCACGTGACCGGCTGGCTCTGGCTGAGCCTGCTGGTGCCGGCCATGGGTCTGATGTTCGGCATCGCCGGTTCGCTGATGGCGGCGTCACTGGACCGGCACGGTCTGTCGGCCGTGCTCCGGCGGATGCGCCGGCTGCTGCTGCCGTTCTGGGCGTTCGGCGCGATCGCGCTGGCGGTGCTCTCCGTCGGGTGGCGTCCACTGCCGAGCGGTGTGGCCCGCTGGGGTGAGCTGCTGTGGTGGGTCCTGCCCCTGCGGGTGCCGCCGGTGGGTGGTCAGTCCTGGGCCTGGGCGTTCCACATCGGCCTCTGGTACGTCGTGACCTACCTGTGGTTGGTGCTGTTCTCACCGGCCCTGCTGTGGCTGTTCCGCCGCTGGCCGTGGCCGAGCCTCGGTGTCGCCACCGCGCTGCCCGTCGGGATGCACCTCGCCGGTGTGCACACCGGCTACTTCGTCGCCGCCTACCTGTCCTGCTGGCTGCTGGGCTTCGCCCACCACGACCGGCTGCTGCACCGCGTCCCGTGGCGCTGGTACGGCCTACTCGTCGCCGCCCTCGCCGGGACGGGCGGGACGTGGGTGGTGGCAGCCATGGTGACCGGCCGGGCCGCCGAGCTGAACCACGTCGCGGGTGGCACCACGCTGTGGTCGATGGCCCTCGTCGCCGTGCTGCTGAGAGCACAGCCGCGGCTCGTCGGCCGGGTGCCGCTGAGCCGCACGCTCCAGGTGGTCAACGCCCGGGCGGTCACCATCTACCTGTGGCACATCCCGGCCAGCCTCGGGATGTTCCTGCTGCTCGCGCCGGTGCTCCCGTACACCTCGATGGCCTCGATCGCGCTGCGGCTGATCGGGGTGTGCCTACTGACCGCCGGAGCGGTGCTGCTGTTCGGCTGGATCGAGGACGTGGCCGCCCGGCGTACCCCGACACCGTTCGGACCGTGGCCGGCCGGCAGCCGGCGGGCGCACCGGGCACGGCACGTCAGAGCTGGCCGACGTCGGTGATCCGCACGACCGCGGCGCCGACCTCGTCGGACGCCGCGAGGTCGACCTCGGCGCTGATGCCCCAGTCGTGGTCGCCGTCCGGGTCGTCGAAGATCTGTCGTACGGTCCACCGCTCGCGGCCCTGCTCGATCATGAGCAGCGCCGGGCCGCGGGCGTCCGGCCCGACCCCGATCGAGTCGTACGCCTCGAAGTACGGCCCCAGGGCGTCGGCCCACGCGTCGTAGTCCCAGCCGTCCTCGGCGTCCAACTCGGCGAGCAGGTCCCAGCGGCGCAGCGCGGCCAGCTCGACGCGGCGGAACAGCGCGTTGCGCACCAGCACCCGGAACGCCCGCACGTTGCGGGTCACCGCCGGTGGCCGGTCCGTCAGGGCGGCGTGCGCCTGGGCCACCTCGGCCACATCGGACGGGTTGCGCAGCCGCTCCCACTCGTCGATGAGGCTGGAGTCGACCTGCCGGACCAGCTCGCCCAACCACTCGATGAGGTCGACCAGTTCCTCGGTCTTGGCGTCCTCGGGCACGGTCTGGCGCAGCGTCTTGTACGCGTCGGCAAGGTAACGCAGGACGAGACCCTCCGAGCGGGTCAGCCCGTAGAACTGCACGTACTCGGTGAAGGTCATGGCCCGCTCGAACATGTCGCGGACGACGGCCTTGGGGGAGAGCTGGTGGTCGGCGACCCAGGGGTGGCCCTGCCGGTACATCTCGTACGCGGCCTCCAGCAGCTCGGCAAGGGGCTTCGGGTGGGTCACCTCGTCGAGCAGTTCCAGGCGGGCCTCGTACTCGATGCCCTCGGCCTTCATCGCGGCGACTGCCTCGCCGCGCGCCTTGAACTGTTGCGCGGAGAGGATCTGCCGCGGGTCGTCGAGGATCGACTCGATCACGCTCAGCACGTCGAGCGCGTACGACGGGGACTCGGCGTCGAGCAGCTCGATGGTGGCCAGGGCGAGGGGGGAGAGTGGCTGGTTGAGGGCGAAGTCGAGCTGGAGGTCGACGGTGAGCCGGATCCGCCGGCCGGTCTCGTCCGGCTCGGGCAGCTCTTCGACGACCCCGCCGGCCCGCAGCGCCCGGTAGATGGCGATCGCCCGGCGGATGTGCCGGCGCTGCGCGGCGGGCTCCTCGTGGTTGTCGGTGAGCAGGTGCCGCATCGCGGTGAACGCGTCCCCGGGCCGGCCGATGACGTTGAGCAGCATCGAGTGGCTGACCTGGAAGCTGGAGGTGAGCGGCTCCGGCTCGGCGTCGACGAGTCGGTCGAAGGTGGGCTGGCCCCAGCCGATGGAACCCTCCGGCGGCTTCTTGCGGACCACCTTGCGGCGCTTCTTCGGGTCGTCGCCGGCCTTGGCGAGGGCCTTCTCGTTGTCGATGACGTGCTCGGGAGCCTGCACGACGACCCGGCCGATGGTGTCGTAGCCGGCCCGGCCGGCCCGCCCGGCGATCTGGTGGAACTCGCGGTTCTTGAGCAGCCTGGTCCGCACCCCGTCGTACTTGGACAGGCCGGTGAAGAGCACGGTGCGGATCGGCACGTTGATGCCGACGCCGAGAGTGTCGGTGCCGCAGATGACCTTGAGTAGGCCAGCCTGGGCCAGGGTCTCGACCAGGCGGCGGTACTTGGGCAGCATGCCGGCGTGGTGCACGCCGATGCCGTGCCGGACCAGCCGGGAGAGCGTCTTGCCGAAGCCGGCGGTGAACCGGAAGCCACCGATCGCCTCGGCGATCATGTCCTTCTCGGCACGGGTGGCGACGTTGACGCTCGTCAGCGCCTGGGCGCGTTCGAGCGCGGCGGCCTGGGTGAAGTGCACCACGTACACCGGGGCCTGCTTGGTCTCCAGCAGTTCCTCGAGTGTCTCGTGCAGCGGCGTCATCGCGTACGAGAAGATCAGCGGGACCGGCCGCTCCGCCGAGCGCACGACGGCGGTCGGCCGCCCGGTGCGCCGGGTCAGGTCGTCGACGAACCGGGTGGTGTCTCCCAGGGTGGCCGACATCAGGATGAACTGGGCCTGCGGCAGCTCGATGATCGGCACCTGCCACGCCCAACCCCGGTCGGGTTCGGCGTAGAAGTGGAACTCGTCCATGATCACCTGGCCGACGTCGGCCCGGTCACCCTCGCGCAGCGCCAGGTTGGCCAGGATCTCCGCGGTGCAGCAGATGATCGGGGCGTCCGCGTTGACGCTGGCGTCGCCGGTGAGCATGCCGACGTTCTCGGCGCCGAAGACCTCGCAGAGCGCGAAGAACTTCTCCGACACCAACGCCTTGATCGGCGCGGTGTAGAAGGTCGTCCGGCTGTCGGCGAGGGCCGCGAAGTGCGCGGCGATCGCCACCAGGCTCTTACCCGAGCCGGTGGGCGTGTTCATGATCAGGTTGGCGCCGGAGACGATCTCGATGACCGCCTCCTCCTGATGGGGGTAGAGGTCGAGGCCGCGCTCCTTCGCCCAACCGGCGAACGCGTCGAAGAGGGTGTCGGGGTCGGCGCTTGTCGGCAGCGCGGCGGTGAGCGTCATAGCCTGTCCATGGTGCCTGGATCATGCCCCGGTACGCCAACCGGGCCCGCACCGGACCCCGTCCGGACGCCCCGCCGCGTCGCGCTCAGGGCGTCTCGTCGGTCACCGTCGGCGGTACAGCAGGTCGGCGACCGGCCGACCGGCGGTGATCGCCCGCCGCTCGAACTTCGTCACCGGCCGGTGCGCCGGACGCGGCGCGAAACCGCCGTACGTGTCCACCAACTCCGGGTCGGCCTCCAGGGTCTCCCGCATCGCCTCGGCGTACTCGGCCCAGTCGGTCGCGCAGTGCAGCACGCCGCCGGGCCGCAGCCGGGACCGCAGCAGCGCCACGTGCGTCGGCTGGATGATCCGCCGCTTGTGGTGCCGGGACTTCGGCCACGGGTCCGGAAAGAAGACGTGTACGGCGTCCAGCGAGCCCTCGGGTAAGCCGCTGACCAGCGACAACGCGTCGCCCTGCGCCACCCGTACGTTGCCCAGGCCGCTGCGGTCCACCAGGTCGAGCAGGTTGGCGATTCCCGGCGTGTGCACCTCGACCGCCAGATAATCTCGATCCGGGTCGGCGGCGGCCATCGCGGCGGTGCTGTCGCCCATGCCCGAGCCGATCTCCAGCACCACCGGCGCCCGGCGACCGAACAGGTTGGCCAGGTCGACGGGCACGACAGGTCCGTCCGGCACGTCCAGGCCGTACGCCGGCCAGAGCCGGCTCAGCGCGTCGGTCTGCCGATCGCTCATCCGACCCCGACGGGGGTGGAACGTGCGAATCGTCCGGCTCGCGGGCGGGACGGCGGGGTCATGGTCGGTGGCGGTCACAGCGACCCGAGCGTACGCGACGCCGCCTGCGGATCGGATGTGATGTGCGACCGGAAATGAGAGGATCCAACTGGTACGGCAGGTCGGGTGAACCGCTGCCCGACCCGGCCGCACGGCGTCGGAAGGGGGCATCGTGACAGTGACCCGCCGCCTGGTGACCCTGTCGCTGGTGACCGTGTTCGCCGGCCCGCTGCTGGCCGCGCCCGCCCTCGCCGCGCCGGAGCGTGCTGTTGCCGGTCTTGCCGCGCCGGAGCGGGCTGTTGCGGGTCTTGCCGCGCCGGAGCGGGCTGTTGCCGGTGCGCCTGGGCCGCAGCCGGAAGGGCCGCCCGGTGGCGCGCCTCAACCGGCGCCGTCGGTGGACATCTTCGTCGAGGTCAGCCCCAGCACCGTGCAGCCCGGCTATCTGGTCGGCATCCGGGCCAGCTGCCGGGACAACTCGGTGGGCGCCACGGTCGTCTCCGACGCCTTCGGGGCGGTCGGTGTGCAGCCGCAGCGTGGGGTGCTCACCGCCGCGCCGATGGTCCGCGAGCGCACCCGCCCGGGCAACTACCGGGTCAAGCTCGAGTGCCGCGACGGCGAGACCGCGTCGACGATGCTCCAGGTGGTCAAGAAGGTGCCCGTCCAGCCCAGCCGGGGTCCGGCGACCGGCTTCGGTGGGAGCAGCGGCGGGATGACCGGCAAGCTGCTGCTGCCCGTCGGCGCGGCGCTGACCATCACCGGGCTTGTCGTCGCCGTGCTGGCGCTGCGCCGCCCCCGAGCCGCCGCGCGTCGCTGAGGCCGCCATGGAGATCTTCCGCCCCACACCTCCGCCAGCAGGTTCACGCCAGCCGTTCGCCGGCCGTCCCGCGTCGCCGCCCGATCAGGTTCGGCTGCCGTTGGACGACGGTTGGCCGGGCGACGACCGCCCACCGCAATCCCAGCGCCCGTCGGACCCGGACCGGCCAGCGGACCCCGACCGCCCGTCGGTTGCCGCTCGCCCGCCGACCGCCGTCGCACCTCGGCGTAGTCGTCCGTCCGGCCGCAGCCCCTGGTCCGTACCGCTGGCCGTGGTGTTGGTGTTGGCCGGCGTCTTCGCCACCGGGGCCGGGCTGGGCCGCTCGATCGGTCCGCTCGACTTCGCCCCGGCCGGCGGCGACCGACCGGCCCGCAGTGAGTCCGTCGGGTTGTCGGCAAGCCGGCCGGTGCGCCTCAGCGTCCCGGCGATCAAGGTGGCCGCGCCGGTGGCGCCCGTCGGGCAGGCGCGGGACGGCTCGATCGCCGTGCCGCCGTTGGACAAGCACAACGAGACCGGCTGGTACGACCGTGGGCCCACACCGGGCGAGCCGGGCCCGGCGGTGATCGTCGGTCATGTGGACACGAAGACCGGCCCATCGGTCTTCTACGACCTGGGCAAGCTCAAACCCGGCGACCTGGTCGAGGTGGCCCGGGCGGACGAGTCGGTGGTGGTGTTCCGGGTCGACACCGTGGAGCACTTCCCGAAGGACCAGTTGCCCGCCGAGCGGATCTACGGCCACGACGGCCCACCGGGGCTGCGGTTGATCACCTGCGGTGGGCAGTTCATCGGGGGTCGCACCGGCTACGCGGACAACGTCATCGCCTTCGCCACCCTCCAGACCTCCCGCACGTCCTGACCGGCGGTTGCGGTGTCCGCAGGGGCGGGCGGGCCGCCGTCAGCCCAGGAAGTCGAGGAGTTGGCGGGTGGTCTCGTCGGGGGCCTCTTCGGGGATGAAGTGCCCGACCGGCACCGGCTCGCCGCGCACGTCGTCGGCCCACTCCCGCCAGATGGCGAGCGGGTCGTCGTAGAGCTTCGCGACCTGGCCGCGCTGGCTCCAGAGGAACAACACCGGGCAGGCGATCTTCCGGTTGCCCCGATCCGCCTCGTCCTGCTGGTAGTCCACCGTCGCGGCGGCGCGGAACTCCTCACAGATCGCGTGCGCCGTGGCCGGGTCGCTGAACTGCTTGACGTACGCCGCCCGCACCTCGGGCGGGAACGCGTCCTTGACCTCGGGCCAGGTGTCGAGCATGAAGTCGACGAGCACAGAGGGTGCCGCCCTGATGAACTGCTCGGGCACCGGCGCCGGTGCCGCCAGGAAGGACCAGACCCAGTAGGAGAGGCTGAACGCCTTGTCCGCGCGGTTGTAGACGTCGCCGATGGGAACCACGTCCATGACGGCCAGTCGGGTGACGGCGTCCGGTTCGTCCAGGGCGAGACGGTACGCGCAGCGGGCTCCACGATCATGGCCGACGAGCCGGAACTGCTCGTAACCCATGCTGCGCATCACCTCGATCTGGTCGCGGGCGATGGCGCGCATGCTGTACGGCTCGTGATCCGACGTGCTGGGCGGTGTGCCGCTGTCGCCCCAGCCGCGCAGGTCGGTGGCGACGACCGTGTACTTCTCGGCGAGCCGTGGCGCGACCTTGTGCCACATGAGGTGCGTCTCGGGGATGCCGTGCAGCAGCAGAACGGGCGGCCCGCTTCCGCCTCGGCGGCCGTGGATCGTCGCGCCGCGCGTCTCGATGTCGAACACGTCGAAGCCGTCGAACATGGCCAGAATCCCCCGATCCTTGGCATGCGCCCCGGGCGAACGGCGTGGTACGGCTGGCAGGGCGCCTGGTGGCCGGCTACCGTACAGGCCGCCTCGACGCTATCAACGCAGACAGCCGGGCCGGCGCGATTCGGCTGCGGTGACCTGCCCTCGGCGGGCTGCCGCTCCGCACCCAGGGGGTCAGGGCTGGGGGACGTGTAGCGCCACCTCGAACTCCAGCAGGCTGGCGCCGGTGGAGACCGGGGGGCGGGGCTTCTCGCCGGGGGCGGTGGCGTGGGCGGCGCGTGACGGGCCGGCGGCCCACGCCTGGAAGGCTTCTTCGCTCTCCCACCTGGTGTAGACGAAGTAGCGGGTCTCGCCGGCCACCGGGCGGAGCAGTTCGAAGCCGAGGAAGCCGGGGGAGTTCTCCACCGCGCCGGCCCGCGCGGCGAACCGCTTCTCCAGCTCCGCGCCGCCACCGGGCGGAACGTCGATTGCGTTGATCTTCACGACTGCCATCTGCCCACCCTAGCCACTCAGAACGTCTCGACCGCGGGCACCAGGTCCGCGTCGACCACGATCGGCGCGTGGTCGGAGGGGCCCTTGCCCTTGCGGGCCTCGCGGTCCACGTACGCGGCGCGGACCGCTCGGGCGAACGGCGCGGACGCGTACACCAGATCGATTCTCATGCCCTTGTTCTGGTGGAACATGCCGGCCCGGTAGTCCCAGTAGGTGAAGGGGTGCGGGCCCTTCATCGGGGTGGGTACGACGTCGCTGAGGCCCAGGTCGCGCAGCGCCGCGAGGGCCGCCCGCTCGGCCGGGGTGACGTGCGTCGAGTGGGTGAAGACCGCGGGGTCCCAGACGTCGGCGTCGGTCGGGGCGACGTTGAAGTCGCCGCAGACCGCGAGCGGCAACCCACCGGACAGTTCGGCGTCGAGCGCGTCGCGCAGGGCCGCGAACCAGGCCAACTTGTACGCGTAGTGCGGGTCGTCCGGCGTCCGGCCGTTGGGCACGTACACCGACCAGACCCGCACCCCGTCGCAGGTGGCGGAGATGGCGCGGGCCTCGGGCTCGGGGAAGCCGGGCTCGTCGGTGAAGCCGACCCGGACGTCGTCCAGCCCGACCCGGGACAGGATGGCGACGCCGTTCCACCGGCCGTCGCTGTGGCTGGCCACCGTGTAGCCCAACTCGCCCACCTCGGTCACCGGGAAGGCGCCGTCCGGGCACTTGGTCTCCTGCAGGCAGACGACGTCCGGCCCGGTGTCGGCCAGCCATTCGAGCAGCCGGGGGAGGCGGGCCTTCACCGAGTTGACGTTCCAGGTCGCCAGGCGCATGCCCCCAGCCTGCCGCATCCGCCCCCGCGACGCCGGGTCAGCTGCCCGGGGTGTCGCCGGGACGGGTCTGTTCGGCCAGGAAGCGTTCCAGTTCGGCACCGAGTTCGTCGGCGGTGGGCAGCGGGCCGGCGTCCGGGGCGAGCAGGCTCTTCTCGCCCCGACCTCGGGCGAACGCGTCGTACTGCTCCTCCAGGGCCTGGACCAGGGCGGCGGCGTCGTCGGTCTGGGCGACCTGTCGGTCGATCTCCACCCGGACCACCTCGGCGGCCGAGCGCAGCCCGTCGCCCGGCAGCAGCAGCCCGGTGCTGCGCGACACCGAGGCGAGGAGCACCTCGGCGGCGGCCGGGTACTCGGTCTGCGCCACGTAGTGCGGCACGTGGGCGGCGAAGCCCAGCGCGTCGCGGCCCTGCTCGCCGAGGCGGAACTCCAACAGGTGACCGACGCTGCCGGGCACCTGGACGCGTTGCAGCCAGGGCTCGTAACCGCTGATCAGCTCGGGGCGGGTGGCGTGCGCGGTCACCCCGGTCGGCCGGGTGTGCGGGACCGCCATCGGGATCGAGTTGAGCCCCACGGTGAGCCGTACGTCCAACCGGGCCGCGAGCCCGGCGATGGCGGCCACGAAGCGCTCCCACTGCAGGTCCGGTTCGGGGCCGGTGAGCAGCAGGAACGGGGTCTCGTCGTCGTCGTGCAGCAGGTGCAGCTCCAGCTTGGGCGCGTCGACGCTCTCCCAGTGGTCCTCGACGAAGGTCATCACCGGTCGTCGGGAGCGGTAGTCGAAGAGCTGGTCGACGTCGAAGGTGGCGATCTGCCGACCCTCCAGCGAGGTGAGTAGCTGCTCACGCGCCAGCCGGCTGGCGTTTCCGGCGTCCACGAACCCGGTGAGGGCCTGGATCAGGACCGGCTGCCCGAGGTCGGGCAGATCGTCGGTGAGCTGGTAGAGCTCGTGTGGGTCGAGCACCGGTGCGGACCTCCCTGGAATGTGCCTGCGGGGTGCCGTCGCGACGGAGGGCACCCGTTCGGGCAACGTACCCGCCATCCTGGCGCATTCCTGCGTCGGGCGATCCGTTGGCCGGGTGGTGGGCGTGGCCGGACTAATCGTCTCTTTACGCCACCGGGCTGAGTCGTCTGGCTGATCGGTCGAGGGCGGTTCGGCCCAAAGGCCGAGTTTGTCGATCATGTCAGGCTCGGCGGTCGGATGTCCGGCTCTGCTGCGGTCCGTTACGGTCCGCGTGCGACGCCAGCTTCATCCGGTACGCGAGGTACGTTCCCCGGGCAAGTCGACCGGCCCGGGTCGTCCACCAGTACCGGCCCGATCTGTGTCGATCACCACGTGATCACCGTGTGTGATCGGGGTTTCCACCTGCCTAGCCTCGGTTGATGCGTGACGACGGCACCCTCGACGACCCGTACGCCCCGAGCAGCCCCACTACCGATACGGAGGATGGCACCTCAGCCGAACGGACAACCGCCGCGAGCCGGCTCCGGGCGTACGCCCGGGACCTGACCGGTCGACGCCGGGCGCAGGCGGCCCTCGCTGCTGGTGTGGTGTGCTGCCTCGCTGTGACCGCCGTCGCCCAGGTGCGGAACGAGGACGCCGACGCGGCGACCCGGGCTGCTTCGCCCTCCACCTCCGAGCTGGCGCAGCGCGCCGAGCAGCAGACCGCCTCGCGTGGCCTCGACCGGACGGCTGCCCCGAGCGCGTCCGCCACGGCGACCCCGGCCGACCCGGACACCACCGCCCCGGCCCGCAAGGCCAAGCCGGCTCGCCCGACCCGCCCGGCTCCCGTCGCCGGCCTGGACCGGGCACAGATGGAGAACGCCGAGGCGATCGTCCGTACCGGCCGCGAGATGGGGGTGCCCCGCCGCGGGCTGGTGATCGCGGTGGCCACCGCCATGCAGGAGAGCAATCTCTACAACGTCGCCAGCGGCGTGCTGCCCGAGTCGCAGGACTATCCGCACCAGGGCGTCGGCTGGGACCATGACTCGGTCGGGTTGTTCCAGCAGCGCTCCAGCAGCGGCTGGGGCCCGGTGGGCCGGCTGATGGACCCGGAGTTCGCCACCCGGCAGTTCCTCGGCGCGCTGGAGCAGGTGCCCGGCTGGCAGATGATGCGGCTCACCGACGCCGCTCAGGCGGTGCAGGTCTCCGCGTACCCCGAGCACTACCAGCAGCACGAGTGGCGGGCCACCCGGGTCGTCGACGCGATCGTGCCGGCGGGGCGGTAACCTACCGACCACTGTGGACGGTCAGGGTTGAGGCTGTCGCATCCCGGGTACATGTGTTGCGGGTTCGGGGTACACATGACTCTGGGATCACCGACAGGAGGACGCCATGTCACTGATGCAGCGGATCACCACGTTCCTGAGATCGCCGAAGGGGCAGCAGTTGGTCGAGCGAGGTCGTCGCGAGATGGCCAAGCCGGCCAACCAGCAGAAGCTGAAGGGGTTGGCGGCCAGGCTGTCCAACCGCCGCCGCTGACCGCTCCATCGGCCGCCCTGTCCACCGTTTCCACCCCTGGGGAGACCTGGTGACCGACACTCCACCCGTCGGCGGTCAGCCCGCCGCGCCGACTCCACAGCCGCCCGTCGACCTGCCGGCCGGGCCGGTGGACGCCCCGGAGGGCCCGCCGGCCCGTCTCTGGGACCGGATGCGTGACGACCCGCAGTACGCGCCGGAGCACCTCTCCCTGGAGGCGGTGCGCCGCCTCGGGCCCGAAGCCGTGCAGTGGGTCGCTCGCGCCCGGGCCGAGCAACCCGGGGTCTCCGCCGACGCCCTGGCCGACCAGGCAGCCCGTAAGTTCGTCAACCTGGCCCGGCTCTCCGGGGCGGTCTCCGGCGCGGCCGGGCTGCCCGGGGCCGTGATCGACGTGGGCGTGCTGGCCTGGACCCAGGCGCGGATGGTGCTGCACATCGCCGCCGCGTACGACGTCGACCCCCTGCACAGCGATCGGGCCACCGACCTGCTGGTGCTCCAGCGGGTGCACAAGGTCGCCGAGAGTGCCCGGTTGGCGCTCGGCGTGGCCGCCGGCCGGGAACGCGCCGATGCGCTCTTCGGTCTGGGCGGCCAGCGTCCGCTCGGTCGGGTCATGCTGCAACTCGGTGTCCGGCTGGCCCAGATGGCCGGCGTCCGCGCCGCGAAGCGGATGGTCGCCAAGATCGTCCCCGGTGCGGCCATCGTGCTCGGCACCTGGGCCAACTCGTCGGCCACGAAGGACCTCGCCCAGCGGTCCCGGGCCCTCTACCAGTCTTGCGGCAACGTGGTCCCGGAGCCGCGCCAGCCCTGACCGCCCGCCCGGCGTCGTCAGCTGGCCAGACCGGAGGGGCGCCAGGTCACCTCGGCGATCCGACCCTGGCCGGTGGCGTTGGGGTGGAACCAGTCCAACGGGTTGAGCAGGTCCAGGGTGAACCGGACCTTGTGCAACGCGCCGCCGTCGTGCCGGCACCGTGACCCGTACGCCCGGCAGGCCGCCCTCAGTTCGGCGTTGTACGCGTCGATCCGGGCCCGAACGGCGGCCCGGCGTGCCTGGTCGGCGGGCGCGGTCGAGGTCGCCTCGGCCAGCAGGGCCGGACAGATGCCCCGCCGCCACGCGCGGGTCGCCCGCGGGTCGTCGTGCCCGACCTCCCAGAGCCGGTACAGGTCGGGGATGCTCACCACAAGCACCCGGGCCTTCGGCCGGCCGGTCCGCAGGACCCGCAGCCCCCGGTCGACGTCGGCCCGGAACCGCGCCACCGGCGTCATCGCGTCCACCCCGCCCCGACAGACGTCGTTGGCCCCGATCAGCACGGTGACGTAGTCGGCGCGGTCGCGTACCGCCGCCTCGGCCTGACCAGCGAGAGCGTCCGCGCGGGCGCCGGGACGGGCATGGTTGTACGTCCGGTCCCGGATCGCCGAACTCTGTTCGAGCAGTCGCCGGTAGTGGCTCTGCACCCGCAGCCCGTCCCCGGTCGACCAGGAGTTGCGCTCGCACGAGGTGAGCACCAGGCAGGACGCGAAGCCGGTGCTGATCGAGTCACCGAGGGCGGCGATGCCGCCGGGCCCGCTCGACGGCGGGGCGCTCGTGGTGGGGCGGGGGTCAGCGGAGTTGCCGCCCTCGCAGGCCAGCGCCACCAGCGCCGCGAGACAGGCCAGGGCGGCGACCCAGCGTCGAGGCATGACGTCTCCCGTTCCCGCAGCACAGAGCGACAGCGCGGTAACTCTATGCGCAGGACGGGGTTTGTCGGGAAGTTGCTGTCGGGTATGCGGCAGAGCGCCCGCGCGGAAGCTGTCGGAGTGCTATAACCCCCGCCACGGTGCGCGCTGACCGTGCAGCCACCAGTGCAGCGCCCGGGTGATCCGGGGCAGCACCAGATAGGTCATCAGCGGGGTCAGGCAGAGCGTCATCAGCAGCACCCGGGCCGCCAGCGGCACCGCGTCGAGGAAGCGGCTCGTCAGCAGGGTGGCGGTCAGGCTCAGGGGGAAGAACGCCAACCAGATGGTCACCGCCTGCTTCCAGCGGGGCGGAGACGCGGGCGGGGCCGGCTCCACCGGGTCCACCGAGTGCTCCAGCGGCGGGTCGAACCACCCCTCGATCCCGGTACGCCGCTCGACCCGGGTGTGCTCGACGATGCCCTGCGCCGAGCTGAGCCACCAGTGCCGCTGCGGCGACTCCTCCCACCGGCGCAGCGTCTCGGCATCGGCGAAGCGGTAGAGCATGTGCCACTCCGGCGAACCGGGGCCGCTCTGCACCCAGCCGGCGCCGAGGAACCCGGGGAACGCCTCGGCCAGCGCGGTGCCGGCCCGCATCCAGGCCACCATCTCGCTGGCCCGGCCGGGGTCCACCCGACGGGCGATGGAGACGGTCACCGGCACGGCGAGGGTCATCGACATGCGCCCATCCTGCGGTCCACGGGGGTCCCGGCGCGAACGGATGTGCCGGAGCACACCGGCGCGTGCGGGTGTGCGGGCGGGCGGTACTGCTTAATCCGGCCGATCGGGGGTAGGTCGGTGGGTATGACGAGATCGCAGCCCCGGCGTGCCCGTGGCACGGTCGGCCACGCGAACAGCGCGCTGAACCTTCGGCTCACCCTCGCCGGGTTCGGGTTGGTGATCATGGTGCTCTTCGCGGTGCTGGCGTTCTGGGCCGGCATCGCCTGGCTCGGCGTGCTCTGCGCGATCTTCGCCGTGGTCGCCGTGGTCGACCTGGTCGTGATCCAGCGCCGCCGCGCCGCCCGCCGCCGCGAGGAGCCGGGCGTACGACACTCGTTGTTCGAGTGACAGGAGGACGAGATGCCCCACATCGCCACCACCAACCCCGCCACCGGACAGGTGCTCAAGACGTATGAGGCGATGTCCACCGAGCAGCTCGACGATGCCATCGAACGCGCCGACCTCGCCTTCCAGCAGCTCCGGGAGACGACGATCGACACGCGCGCCCGGTGGATGAACGCCGCGGCCGACCTGCTGGACGCCGAACGCGACGAGATCGCCCGGATCATGACCACGGAGATGGGCAAGACGTACGTGGCGGCGCAGGCCGAGGTGACCAAGTGCGCCACCGCCGCCCGTTTCTACGCCGACAAGGCCCCCACCTTCCTCGCCGACGAGCCGGCCGACGCGCCCGCCGTGAAGGCGACCCGGGCGTTCGTGCGCTACCAGCCGATCGGCGTGGTGCTCGCGGTGATGCCGTGGAACTTCCCGCTCTGGCAGGTGATGCGCTTCGCCGCACCGGCGCTGATGGCCGGCAACACCGGCCTGCTCAAGCACGCCTCGAACGTGCCGCAGACCGCGCTGCTGCTGGAGGACGTGTTCCGGCGGGCCGGCTTCCCCGAGGGGGCCTTCACCACGGTGCTCGTCGACTCCGAGGCCGTCGACCACATCCTCAGCGACCCCCGGGTACGCGCCGCGACGCTCACCGGCAGCGAGCCCGCCGGCCGGTCCATCGCACAGATCGCCGGGCGGGAGCTGAAGAAGACGGTCCTCGAACTCGGCGGCAGCGACCCGTTCGTGGTGATGCCCTCGGCCGACGTGGACCGTGCCGCCGAGGTGGCCACCACCGCCCGCTGCCAGAACAACGGTCAGTCCTGCATCGCCGCGAAGCGGTTCCTCGTGCACACCGACGTGTTCGACGCCTTCGCGGAGAAGTTCGCCGCGAACATGGCCGCGCTGCGCGTCGGCGACCCGATGGACCCGAACACCGACGTCGGGCCACTTGCCAGCGAGCGGGGCCGCGACGAGGTGCACGCCCAGGTCCGCGACGCGGTGGACAACGGCGCGACGGTGCTCTGCGGCGGCGAGCCGCCGGCCGGCGACGGCTGGTTCTACCCGCCGACGGTGGTCACCGACCTCACCCCGCAGATGCGGATGTGGTCCGAGGAGGTCTTCGGCCCGGTCGCCGGCCTGTTCCGGGTGTCGTCCTACGAGGAGGCGATCGAGGTCGCCAACGGCACGAGCTTCGGGCTCGGCTCGAACGCCTGGACCCGGGACCCGGCCGAGCAGGAGCGCTTCGCCACCGACCTGGACGCCGGCAACGTCTTCATCAACGGGATGACCACCTCCTACCCGGAGTTGCCGTTCGGCGGTGTGAAGAACTCCGGTTACGGGCGGGAGTTGTCGGCGCTGGGCATGCGGGAGTTCTGCAACACCAAGACGGTCTGGGTGGGCGAGGGCGCCGCCTCGGCCGGTGCGGGGGCGCACGCGGAATAGGGCACGCATCAGGCGACGCGGACGTGGGTAGGAAGTGTGCCCATGACGTCGTTCGGCTTCCACGCCTCGCATGAGCAGATCGGTCCGCGCGCCCTGTTGGAGGCGGTGATGCACGCCGAGCGGGCCGGCTTCGACGCCGCCATGTGCTCCGACCACTTCTCCCCGTGGAGCGCCCGGCAGGGCGAGTCCGGTTTCGCCTGGTCCTGGCTGGGCTCGGCGTTGCAGGCCACCGGCATGCCGTTCGGCGTGGTCAACGCGCCCGGCCAGCGGTACCACCCGGCGATCATCGCGCAGGCGATCGGCACCCTCGGCGCGATGTACCCGGGCCGCTTCTGGGCGGCCCTGGGCACCGGCGAGGCCAGCAACGAGCACATCACCGGCGACCCGTGGCCGCGCAAGGACATCCGCACCGCCCGGCTGCGCGAGTGCGTGGACGTGATCCGGGCCCTGCTGGCCGGCGAGGAGGTCAGCCACGACGGCCTGGTCCGGGTGGACCGCGCCACGTTGTGGACCCGTCCCGAGCAGCCGCCCGCGCTCGTCGGCGCCGCCGTCAGCGTGGCCACCGCCAGGTGGTGCGCCGAGTGGGCGGACGGGTTGATCACCGTGAACGCCCCGGTGGCCCACCTGCGCGAGATGATCGACGCCTACCGGGACGCGGGCGGGCGTGGGCCGCTGCACCTCCAGGTGCACGTCTCCTGGGCGCCGGAGCAGGCAGAGGCCGAGGCCCTCGCGTACGACCAGTGGCGCAGCAACGTCTTCGCCCCGCCGGTCTGCTGGGACCTGGAGACCGTCGACCACTTCGACGTGGTCTCTGCCGATGTGCCGGCCCAGCGGGTCGCCGAGGTGGTGAACGTGTCGGCGGACCTGGGCCGGCACGTCGGCTGGCTGGAGGAGTACGCGCAGCTTGGCTTCGACCAGATCGCCCTGCACCACGTCGGGCAGGAGCAGCGCGGCTTCATCGACGCGTTCGGCGCGGAAGTGCTGCCGAAGCTGCGCCCGGGCAGCTGATCGGGGCCGAACACTCCTACCCCTAGGCTCGTACCCCATGGAAAGCCTGTTTCCGGTCGTCGTCTTCCTGGCGATCGCCACCCTGGGCGCCGCGCTGGCCCGCCGGCTCGGTCTGCTCGCGCCGATCGTGCTTGTCATCTTCGGCCTGGCGCTCTCGTACGTGCCGGGCTTCCCGCAGGTGCACCTCGAACCGGAGTTGGTGCTTGTCGGCATCCTGCCGCCGCTGCTCTACGTGGCCGCGCTGGAGACCTCGGTGCCGGCGTTCAAGACCAACATCCGGCCGATCCTGCTGCTCGCTGTCGGCCTGGTGCTGTTCACCGCGTTCGTGGTCGGGTTGGTGCTGCACCTGCTGCTGCCGCAGCTGCCGTTCGCGATCTGCCTGGCCCTCGGCGCGGTGGTCGCCCCGCCGGACGCGGTGGCCGCCACGGCCGTCGCCCGCCGGGTCGGGCTGCCCCGCCGGGTCGTCACCATCCTTGAGGGCGAGAGCCTGGTCAACGACGCCACCGCGCTGGTGCTGCTGCGGGTCGCGACGCTGGCCACCGTCGGCTCGGCGGTCGGCACGGCCGACGTCGCCATCGAGGTGCTGCGCTCCACCGGCGGTGGCATCCTGATCGGGGCGCTCGGGGCTGTGGTGTTCGGCTTCCTGCACCGGCGGATCAGCGACCCGCTGCTCGACAACGCGCTGTCGTTGATCATCCCGTTCGCGGTGGTCTTCACCGCCGAACACCTGCACGCCTCCGGGGTGGTCGCGGTGGTGGTCACCGGCCTGGTGCTCGGGCACAAGCTGCCGCAGCTGCTGTCCGCGGCGTCCCGGTTGCAGATCGGCGCTTTCTGGCGGCTGGTCCGCTTCCTCCTGGAGGGCCTGGTCTTCCTGCTGGTCGGGCTGCAACTACGCGAGGTGCTGCACGACCTCGACGAGCCGATCGGCTCGCTCATCCTGATCACCTTCGCGGTGCTCGCCACCGTCTTCCTGACCCGGTTCGTCTGGCTCTTCCCCGCCACCTACCTGGCCCGGTTGGTCCCCCGGGTCCGCCGCCGCGACGACCGCCCGTCACCGAAGTTCCCGATCATCATCGGCTGGGCCGGCATGCGGGGCGTGGTGACCCTGGCCGCCGCGCTGGCCCTGCCGCTGACCCTGGCCGACGACGAGCCGTACCCCCGGGCGTTGTTCATCTGGCTGGCCTTCGCCGTGATCGTCTTCACCCTGGTCGGCCAGGGCGCCACCCTGCCGCTCGTCGCCCGGCGGCTGAAGCTGCCGGCGGACGACCCGGTACAGGACGCGCTCTCCGCGGCCGCCGTGCAGCAGCAGGCCAGCAAGGCCGCCCAGGACCGCCTCGACGAGTTGGCCGACAGCGCCCCGGACGCGGTGGTGGACCGGCTGCGCCGGGCGGTGGACGACCGCACCAACATGGCGTGGGAACGCCTCGGCGGCGACGAGCGGGAGACCCCCTCGCAGGCGTACGGTCGGCTGCGACAGGAGATGATCGACGCCGAGCGTGACGTGTTCCGGGCGGCCCGGGACTCCGGTCGGATCCCCGAGGAAGTACTGGTGCAGGCCTACCGTGACCTGGACCTGGAAGAGTCGTTGCTGCGAGAGGTTGAGACGTGAGCTGTCAGCACCTGACCGAGGCCGGCACCGCCGAGCCGCGTACCCCCGACCAGTGCGCGGACTGCGTCGCCATCGGCGACACCTACTGGGTGCACCTGCGCACCTGCCTGAGCTGCGGGCAGGTCGGCTGCTGTGACTCGTCGCCGAACCAGCACGCGAGCAAGCACTTCGCGTCCACCGGCCACCCGGTGATCCGCTCGGCGCAGCCGGGCGAGGCCTGGCGCTGGTGCTTCGTCGACGAGGAGATCGGCTGACCGCTGGCCGGAAGCGGCTCGGCGCGGTGCGCCAGGGCCCATCGGGTCAGCGGTGGAACGGCCAGACCGGGGGCCGACGAGCCGCCAGCGAACGTGAGCACCGTGGGCGGGTCGGCGTCGTCGAGAACGGCGGCGAGCCGGTCGACCTCGATCAACGGCTCCTGGGGACCGGACATGGCGACCACAGGGCGGCCAAGGCCGCCGCCAGGCTGCATAGAGACCAGCCCGCGCCCGAATGCGCCCTTGCCTGACGCAGCCCCGGCATCTCACCAGAGGTGACCGGGGCCGCGCGTTAGGTCACAGTGCGGCGTGACTAGTTTCCTGCTGAGCAGCGCGCCGAAGTGCTCCCGACATCTCCGCAACGTCGAGCCCGGAGAGGTAGTCGATTAGAAGCGACCGCGCGTCCTCGACTGTTCTTGGCATGGTCGCGAGGTCGAGCCCTGAGGGCGGGATGACGGCACGGAAGCGGGGGTCGTTGATCGCACTACCAACCAACCGCTCGGCGAACCACAGCGGTACGCGCTCCTTCAGCACGAAGGTCAGATGCACGCTGGTCTCAGCGGAGTTGCGCGAATGCGGGTTGTGCACCCACCCTCGCGGCAGCATGAGGATGTCGCCGGGGGTCAGCTCGACCGTCTGGTACGGGCCTTCCTCCTGCCACTGCTTGACCCAGTCGTCCTGCCACAGGTTCGTCGACATGGAGTGGTCGCGGTAGGGAGTGTCGGCCTTGGGCTTGAACAGCTCCCACGTCTTCGTCCCCTGGAGCTGCACCACGATCCCGAGGTACTGGTCCCAGTGGTAGTCAAGCCCCTGCTTGCTGGGCGGCGTGATGAAAGCGGTGACGTACCCCGGATAGCCGGTCTCTGCCTGGATGCTCGTACAGATCGCGCTCAAGGGCGGGAACCACCGATTCAGCTCGCGGAGCTGGATGGTGCAGCCCTGGTCAAGCAGGAGCTGGACCGATGCTGGTGCTACCCGGTCGTCGGCGGTGAAGCGGGCCGGGTGCAGCCCTTCGCCCTTGTGGAACACGTTCACGTAGCTGCTTGGCGCGCAGCCGGCGTCGAGGAAGCCTCGGATCGTCTGCGCCTTGACCAGCCGTCCGAGCGGGCTGCCGCTCGGCAGCTTCAGTGTGTACGGATGCTCGGGCCACTCGCTGAGAATGGCGTTGGCGGCCTCGGGGCCGAGGATCAGTTCGAGGGACATGGGTCCTCCCAGTGTCGAAGGTCAGTTCGGTGGGAGGGGGCACGGCACGGTGGTGGCGAAGCGATGCGGACAGCAGATCACCGAGAACACGACGACCCTGTTGCCGTTCAGGCTCGCGGTGTAGTGCCAGATCGTGTCGCTTCCATGCCTCAGCGAATCACTGGTGTGCTCAAGTCGCGCAGCCACATCGATGTAGCTCAGTTGCGGGTCGGGCGGTTGCTCGGCATACGTGTCGGCCAGCCATGCCAGCGGCCCCTGAATGTCGGCCCATGTCCGCTCCCGTGCCGTCTGGTCACGGCGCAGAAGGTAGTGGCCGTTATACAGGGGCGGTGTCGACGCCCGGACGAACGCGACCGTAGCGGCGTCGCCGGGGGTGTCGCCGGGCCGTCGCGCGTGGTCGTTCTTGGTCTCGAAGGTCTGGTGCGGACCCGCCCACGGGCCGTAACCGTGCCAGTGATGCGTCACCAGCGTCATTGTTCCCCCTGGGTGCGGGCTGGCCGCGCAGCGCACACGGCCAGCCCTGGTCGATCAGTTGATCTCGCCGGCCTGGTAGGCGGCGAAGAAGTTGTCCAGCTCGCCGCGCGTGAACCGCAGGGTCGGCGAGTCGGCGCCCAGCTTCGAGTCGCCCAGGATGATGGCGTCCTCACTGCCCGGCAGGATCGCTGCGGCGACGCAGCTCTCCATCGTGTTGGTGATGCCGCCTCCGCAGAGCTTCCGCAGGTTCACGCCGGAGGTGTCGACCTCGTACAGGTCGAGCGGGTCTTTGATCGTCATGAGACGATCTCCTTTCGGTGTACTGCCTTGCGAGGATTCGGTCCCCGCGCCGGTGGCGCACCTTCACCCCGGTCTGGTCGTCTGCTTTCCACGGGAGGCGGCCAGGCCGGGCGTCTCGGGGTCGACGGAACTACGCGCTGCCGGCCGTCATCGGGGTTCGACGATGGGCCGGCGGTGATGGCCCCAGCCGACGAAGCGCCTGAACAGGTCGGTCGGGTTCGGTCCATCGTGCGGGTTCAGGTGATACAGGTCCTTGGCCGCCATGTAGTACATCCCCGCCAGGTAGATCGTCAGGCCAACCCCGTTGTCCTCGAACTCGGCCTTCAGCCGTAGCCGAGCTTCACCGCAGGGCCAGTGCTGCCCGTCCGCCCGACAGAACCACATCGGGCGCAGTGGAGTGTGCGGCGTCGCCCCGGCGTGCGATCTGGGGAGGTCGGCTGCCGGGAGGGAGCGTGGTGGGGCGGTCAGCTCGCTGAGCTTGTTCACAAGGTCTCCTGCCATCGGGTCCTGGTCTCGGCGGCCAGCGTCCAGTTGATCTCCGTAGGTGCGTTCCAGTGAGTCCAGGTGGGGTTGTATTGCGGGATTAGTCCGCTGGGGGGTGCGTCGAAGCGGGCGATCGGCTGCTCGGCTGCGCTGGCCGCACGCTTCGGCTTGCGGGGGGTGCGGCAGGAGGGGCACGCGCACCGCCGCCCACTCAAACGGAAGCGCTTCGATCGGTGCGGCCTGTGCCTTGGTTGGGCCAGGTCGGCATCGTCGTCGTCCAACGCACCCCTCCTGCCTGTTGCACGGAGTCCAGGCCGCGACCAACACTTCCCTCCACGACCCGGACCCCGGATTCTCGGGCGCGGTGCCGAGGTACCACGGGGGAAGCAACTCGGCACCGCACGTACACAGTCTCGTGAGGACAGCGCTACTGACGGAAGCTGATCGGTGCGGTTACGGTGACATCCTGGAGTCCCGTGGCCGGGTCTGGCGATCACCTGGCGATCTTGGCAGTCCCCTGGAGGAGACATGGAACGTGAGCGGCCGACCGACCTCCACGCGCTGATCCGCACCCAGCTACGGCGGATCAGGACGGAGAAAGGGATGAGCCAGGAGGAGTTCGGCCGGCGTGCTGTGTATTCGGCGTCGACCGTCTCGGCCGTGGAGACAGGCACCCGGGCGCTGGACGTGCCGTACCTGAAGCGGGCCGATGAGGTGCTGGAGACCGCCGGCATGTTCGAGGAACTGCTGAAGACCGCTGAGAAGGTGGGCCAGCCGACTTGGCTGCTGCGCTACCTGGATGCCGAGCGGGCGGCCAAGCAGCTCCGCTGCTACGAGCCAACCCTGGTACCCGGCCTACTCCAGACGGAGGGCTACGCCCGAGCCGTCATCCGCGCCCACTCCACCCTGACCGAAGCCGAGGTGGAGCGCCGGCTCGCTAATCGCCTCGCCCGTCAATCGCTCCTTGATCAGGACGAACCACCCCAGCTCGTCGCCGTGATCGATGAGATCGTGCTGCGCCGCTGCGACGAAGAGTTTCGCCACGTCATGATCGAGCAGGTCACCCACCTGATTGACATGGCCGAGCGGCCGAACATCACGGTGCACGTCATTCCGTCGGACATCGCCATGCATGTCGGGCTCAGCGGGCCGTTCATCCTTGCCCGGGATGCGGACGGCACCTGGGTTGGCAACATGGAGAATCAACTCGGTGGCACACTCGCAGACAAGGGGTCAGACTTAGATACGCTGCTGGCGAAGTGGGAAGCGGTGCGGAACGAGGGTCTGTCCCGCCGCCAGTCGATCGAGCTGATGAAGGAAGTCGTGAAGTCATGGACCTGAACGGTGCAACCTGGCGCAAGTCCACTCGCAGCGGCTCCGGCGACGGGGGCAACTGCGTTGAGGTGGCCGACAACCTGGTCGGCGTGGTTGGCGTGCGGGACAGCAAGGACCCGTCCGGCCCGGCGCTCACGTTCGACCCGCAGACCTGGAAGGCGTTCGTCGGGTTCGCCAAGCAGAACTGACCCGGAAACGCACGAAGGCCCGGCCCCCCGCCGAGACGGGGGCCGGGCCTTCGTATTTCGCGTCTCTAGCGGAACAATCAGAGGCCCAAATGGAGTACGGGGAGCATCGCGCGATCTCGCCTCAGTGGGCCACGTGGTCGGCGAGGCGTTCGGTGGCGAGGCAGGAGATGAGGCAGCGTTCCTTGGCGTCGCCGCTCAGTCGGGCGGTCCAGTCGGTGAGGCCGCCGTCGCCGATCTCCAGGTCGCCGTCAAAGAGGCTGATCCGTAGGGCGCAACCGGTGTAGTAACCGCGACCGCGGGTGTGCTCCGGCTCGTCCACCAGCGGCACCGCACCCTCGTCGAGAGCCGGTCGGACGGTGTCGGCCAGCCGTTCCCGGACGACGTCGTCGTCGTGGGTCGTGACGTGCAGCTGAGGTGCGGCGGCCGGTGCCAACTCGGCGAGGACGGTCTGCCAGTAGGTGAGGTGCCGGATCAGCAGCCGGGCCTGTGTGTCGCCCGAGCCGGTGTCCCGGGCGCTGGAGACCAGGGCGAAGAGCCGGAAGTGCGCCGACGCGTCGCCGCCGAAATCCTGCGCCCGCAGCACCCGATGAGTGGCGGCCAGGTGCACCTCGTCCTGTCGACGGCGACGTACGGCCGCCTCGATGGCGAGGGCGTTTGTGGGATCGCTCAGCACCTCGCTGGCGCGCATCGTGGTGACGATCCTGTTCTGGCTGACCGGTGCGACCGCCGCACAGGTGCCGACCGGTACGACCGGCGACAGCTCCACTCCGGCGACGTCGGCGGGCAGCAGTTGCCACATCCGGCCCTCCACCCGTGCCAGCGCGCGTGGATCGGCACGGGCCGGGCGGACGAAACGGTCCTCGCGCCAGCGGCGCACCACCTCAGGTGGACGCACGGTCGTCGTACGGTCCCGGGCCACGGTCAGCAGGAGGGTGCGCAGGTCCGCGGGGGATAGCCCGGCCAGCGCAGCGCGCGTCCCCGCCGGCATCGAAGTCCACACTCGACGTTCCGCGCCGGCCAGATCATTGCCATCCATGGCCCTCACCATGGCTCACGTGGCGTTCCCGATCCACCGATTTGATGCCTGCGCGGTGAATCGTTCACGGCATCAGCTCCACAGCGCGACCGGGAGGCAGGCCGACGCCCGGCAACCCCGTCTATGCTCCACCGGCAGCGCGACCGTGACGGGGGACGAACATGATCAGCGCGGTCTTCTTCGATGTCGGCGGGACCATTCTCGACGAGTCCCATGAATTTGCTGCCTGGGCGGACTGGCTCGGCGTGCCCCGGCACACGTTCTCGGCGGTCTTCGGCGCGGTGATCTCGCGGGGTCTGGACTATCAGGAGACGTTTCGGGCCTTCCGGCCCGATTTCGATCTCACCACCGAGCTGGAGCGTCGGGCGGCTGCCGGCCGGCCCGAGTCGTTCGCCGAGGCGGATCTCTACCCGGACGCGCGGGGATGCCTGAAGTCCTTGAAGGACCAGGGCCTGTTGGTGGGCCTGGCCGGCAACCAGCCAGCTCACGCGGAGACGACCCTGCGCGACCTCGACCTTCCGGTGGACGTGATCGGCACCTCGCACGGGTGGGGCGTGGCGAAGCCGTCACCGGGGTTCTTCGAGCGGGTTGTCCGTGAAGGTGGCGGCGATGCGTCGTCGATCCTGTACGTCGGCGACCGGCCCGACAACGACGCCCGCCCGGCCCAGGAGGTCGGGATGAGGACGTGCTTGATCCGGCGCTCTCCGTGGGGGCACATCCTCGACATCCCGACCGTTTCCGAGCGGTGCCTGTTCCGGATCGACTCGCTTGACGAACTCCCGAGCCTGGTGGCGAAGCACAACGCGGCCGGCGGCTGACCCGCCGGCCGCGCGATCGTGCGGTCCCGGTGGCCGCCTTCCCCAAGCGGCCACCGGGACGCCGCTCAGGTCAGCGAGCAGGCCGCTCCATTGACCGTGACCAGGCCGGGGTTCGGGTTGGCGCCGCCGGCCGTCGTCGCGTTGAAGCCGAACGTCACAGTGCCGCCGGGTGCGATCTTGGCGTTGTGCGACTCGTTACGCGCGGTCACCGTCGCGCCGGACTGGGTGACCTTCGCCAGCCACGCCTCGCGTACCCGCTGGTCACCGGTGAACGCGAAGCGCACGCTCCAGCCGTTGACTGCCGTCGTGCCGGTGTTGCGGACGGTCAGCTGGGCGGTGAACCCGGTGCCGCCCTGCCAGGCGCCGTAGTTGGCGTACTGCACCGAGCAGGTGGTGGCCGGCACCGCGCCGGAGTCACCCTGGTCGGCCAGGAACGAGGCGATCCAGGCCAGCGCCGAGTTCCAGTTGATCGCGACCTCGTTCGTCGAGTACGAGTTGATGTCGTCGACGTAGCAGAACATCGGCTCGCAGCCGGCCAGCAGCTGCGCCACGAACGGGTCCTGGAGGGCCGCGTTCGGGCCACCGGCGATCGAGCCGGCCGGCGGCCGGGGCATGCTCGGGTCGAGCTGGTGACCGAAGATGCGGCTGTGCTGGTTCTGCGCGGCGTGCTCACCCCACCCGGTGACGTAGGAGATGTTCAGGGCGTTGCGGCCGAGGATGTAGTCCATCGCCTGCACCGCACCGTCACGGTAGACCCGGTTGCGGGTCAGGTCGAAGGCGGTGGCCAGCACCACGGCGTTGTTGATGACGTTGCTGTTGCCGCCCCAGAAGTAGCTGTTGGCGTCACCGGGCATCGGCAGCCCGTACGCCTGCCGGCGCAGCTCGGCGAGGTACGTGTCGGCGGCCGTGGTGACCGAGGCGCGAACCCGGGCCAGGTCGGCGGCGGGCAGACCGTTCGGCACGGTGGCCAGGTCGAGACGGCCCAACGCGGCGACGCTCTGCCAGCCGAAGCCCCGTGCGTCGAACACGTTGCCGGTGTGGTGCGGTGAGGCGGTGAGGTCGGCCAGGTAGTTCTGCGCCCCGGTGGTGAGGTACAGCTCGGCCGCCGCCCAGTAGAACTCGTCGGTGACGTTGCTGTCGTCGTACGCGCCGCCGCCGGTGCCGTCGGTCGGGCTGGCGTACACCGCCGGGTGCGCCTTGGCCGCGGCGTAGGCCGTCTTCGCGGCAGTGCCGCAGCGGGTCGCGAACGCCGCGTCGTACGGGGCGAAGAGCCGGGCGCACTGGGCCGCGGTGGCGGCCATGTTGAGGGTGGCCGCGGTCGACGGCGGGTGCAGCTCGCGAAGCTGCGGGTCGTCCTGCGGGGCGAGCGGCAGGCCGGTCCAGTTCTGATCGTGGATCTTGTGGTGGACCATGCCGGCGAGCGGCTTGCCGGCCGGCACCTGCATACGCAGCAGGAACTCCAGCTCCCAGCGGGCCTCGTCGAGGATGTCCGGTACGGCGTTGCCGCGCTCGGGCACCCGCAGCGTGCTGTCGGCGAGCGCGGCACCGCCGGCCGCGGTGGCCGCCGTCTTGGTCCGCTCGAAGGTGTTCAGTAGCTGGTAGGTGGCGATGCCGCCGTTGACGACGTACTTGCCGTGGTCGCCGGCGTCGTACCAGCCGCCGCGCACGTCGAGGGAGTAGTCGCAGACACCCGGCTGGCAGGGGACGCTGGTGTCGCCCTTGTTGGGCGCGACGCCGAGGTGACCGGCGGGGCGGGCGTACTCGTCGCCGATCAGGTCACCGTCGATGGCGATGCCGCTGCGCTGGGCGTAGAAGAACTGCAGCGAGTCCGAGCGCAGTTGGTTGTAGAGGGTGCCCGAGATGTCGAACGGGTGGCTGGTCTCGCCGTCCACGGTGAGCGTGAGCCCGGTGCCGGGGGTGCGGTAGCTGGAGAAGTCGACGGTGTGCACGTTCTGCCCGGAGGCCGCGTCGACACCGCGAGCCGTGGTGGTGCCACGTGCCACGACGGCGCCGCCGCCGCTGCGCAGTTGCCAGGGCAGCGCCGTGGTGGCCTCGGTGACGACGGTCGCGTTCTTCGGGCCGCCCGGGAGGTAGCCGACCTGGTTGACGCGCACCCGCGGGCCGGTGTCCGGCACGTACGGCTCGGGTGGCTCGCCGCCGCGCAGCGAGACGTCGTCGAGGCAGATGGTCTGCGCCTGGGCGGAACCGCCGACCTGGAAGATCAGTTGGGCGTTGGGGTTGTCGTCCGGGACGGTGAAGGTCTGCTCGACCCGTTGCAGGGTGCTGGTCGCGGCCGCGTCCACGGCCGCGTACGTGGTGTACGGGGCGCTGCCGAGCTGCAACACGGCCTTCACCGCGGCGCCGGGGGTGGCGGAGACGTCGAAGCCGAGGGTGTATTCGGCGCCGGCGATCAGCGGCACGCCGTCCTGGCCGATGCCGGCGTCCCACGGGTTGGCCAACCCGCCGGCGACGGTGGTGCAGAGCTGGCCGTCGGTGACCGTCAGCGCGCCGGTGCCGAAGGAGAACCAGGGGCTCACTCCGGCGCTGAAGTCGCCGTTGTCGATCTGCTCGGGGGCGTCCGGCGGTGGGTCGGCGTGGGCCGCGCCGGCGCCCCCGACGGTGAGGGCCAGAGTGGTCGCCGCAGCCAACAGGAGGCGGCGTCGGGATGACGTCACGGGGAGTCCTTCCGGGACGGAGACGGGACGGTGGTGGCGACAAGAAGCTGGGAGCGCTCCCAATATCGGCTCGATGTTTCCAGCGTCGGTAGACGATGTCAATTGATCCGGTTGGATGGGTTGTGGCGTTCGACGAGGGCGGTCGACGCGACGGGCGTACGACAGGCGGCGTCACCAAGACGTGAGATTGGCCGCGCCACGCGCCGTCGTCCTGATCTCCTAGAGACAACTGCGCCCCTCGCCTGGCAGGCTGCCTCCCATGACCCTGAAGCTGCGTTCCGTGGGAACGAGCGACCGTGGGCTGATCCGCAGCGGAAACCAGGACGCCCTGCACGCCGGCACCTGGCTCGTCGCCGTCGCCGACGGCATGGGCGGGATGGCCGCCGGTGACCTGGCCAGCGCCCTCACCATCGACGCGGTCGCCCCACTGGACGTGGAGACACCCGAGGACGCCCTGGTCGCCGCGCTCGAGGGTGGCATCGCGCTGGCCACCTCCCGGATCCGACAGGCGGTCGCCGAGGATCCCGAGCGCCAGGGCATGGGCACCACGCTCACCGCCCTGCTCTTCGCGCGTACCGGCAGCTGCCTGGCTCTCGCCCACGTCGGCGACTCCCGGGCCTACCTGTTCCGCGAGGGCGTGCTCAAGCAGGTCACCCGGGACGACACGTTCGTCCAGATGCTCGTGGACCAGGGCGTGATCACCGCGGACCAGGCCAGCAGCCATCCGCGCCGCGCCGTGGTCACCCAGGCGTTGCAGGGCGACGAGGTCTCCCCGTCGTACGCGACGATGGTGCCCCGGGCCGGCGACCGCTGGCTGCTGTGCAGCGACGGCCTCTCCAACGTGGTCCGCCCGGACACCCTCACCGAGGTGCTCGGCGGCCACCCGGCCCGGGACGCCTGCGCCGGCAAGCTGATCGACCTGGCCCTGCACGCCGGCGCGCCGGACAACGTCACAGTCGTGGTGGCCGACGTCGTCGAGGAGTAGGCCGGCGCTCAGCGCCGACGGGGCGTGACGCGCCGGGTGGGTGTGGCCGCTGTCGGGTCCTCCGGCCAGGGGTGGCGGGGGTAGCGCCCGCGCAACTCGGAGCGGACCTGCGGATAGCCGGTTCGCCAGAACGACGTCAGGTCGGCGGTGACCGCCACCGGCCGGCCGGCGGGGGAGAGCAGGTGCAGCAGCACCGGCACCCGGCCGTCGGCGATGCGCGGGGCCGCCGGCCAGCCGAACGTCTCCTGGAGCTTCACGGCGAGCACCGGCGCGCCCGGATCGCTGTAGTCCAGCCGGACCCGGGAGCCGCTCGGCACCTCGATCCGCTCCGGGGCCAGCTCGTCGAGGCGGGCGGCCTGCGCCCAGGGCAGCAGCCGGCGCAGCGCCGACGGCACGTCCACCCGCGCCAGGTCGGCCCGGCGTCTCGCGGCGGCCAGCTCCGGGCCCAGCCAGGTCGGCGCGGCGTCGAGCAACGAGTCGTCGTCGACAGGCGGCCACGGGTCGCCCAGGTGGTGCCGGAGGAACGCGAGCCGCTCGCGCAGCGCCCGCGCCGCAGGTGTCCAGGGCAGCAGGCCCAGCCCGTCGTGCCGCAGGCCGGTCAGCAGTGCGGCGGTCAGCTCCGCCGGGTCCGGTCGCTCCAGCCGCCGCTGGACCAGCTCGATCGCGCCCAGCCGGGTCACCTCCCGGGCCACCACGTCCCCGTCGGACCAACCGACCTCACGGCCCGTGCGCAGCAACGGGCCGGCCGCCTCCCGCGCGGTCGCCTCGTCCACCGGGGAGGCCCGGCGGATGCGGGCCGACGGCGCGCCGGGGGTGCGGTCCGCGACCGCCACCGCCAGCCAGTCGGACCCGGCCAGCCCCGAGCCGGCCGTCAGCTCCGCGGCGGTCCCGCCGGTCATCAGGTACGCCGAACCGCCCGGCCGCCGCACCCGGGCCAACCGTTCCGGGTACGCCAGACCGACGAGCAGCCCGGCGGCGAGGTCGTCGCTCAAGCCACCCGAGCCGGTGCGGCCGGTGGCCTCGGCGCGGCCCGTCGGCGGGTCGCCGGTGGGCAGCGCGGCGCGCAGACGGCGTACCTCGGTGCGCCAGCGGGCGGTCGCGCCCGCGTCCACGCCGGTGCGCAGTCGACGCCAGCCGACGACCAGGTCGTCGCCGGGGCCGGCCGCGCTCCCCTCGGCGAGCAGGGCGACCACCTCGGCGGCCCGGTCGGCGCCGACCCGACCGGCGCCGTCGAGCAGCGCCCGGGCCAGCCGGGGGTGCGCCCCGGCGGCGGCGATCGACCGCCCCCGCGCGGTGATCCGACCGTCGGCGTCGACCGCGCCCAGGGTCTCCAGGGTGTCCCGGGCCACCGTCATCGCGGCGGCCGGCGGCGCGTCGGGCAGCGCGAGCCCGACGCCGTCCGGCCGGCCCCAGGCGGCCAGCTCCAGCGCGAAGCCGGTCAGGTCGGCGGTGGCGATCTCCGGCTCGGCGCGCGCGGGCAGCCGCTCGTGGGTGGCCTCGGACCAGCAGCGGTAGACGTACCCGGGGCCCTCCCGGCCGGCCCGGCCGGCGCGCTGGGTGGCGGCGGCGCGGGAGACCGGCACGGTGACGAGCGCGCCGAGCCCTCGGGCCAGGTCGATCCGGGGCACCCGGGAGAGGCCGGCGTCCACCACGATCCGCACGCCCGGGACGGTCAGACTGGTCTCGGCCAGCGCGGTGGCGAGCACCACCCGCCGTCGGTCCGCGCGACGCAGCGCGGCGTCCTGCTCGGTGCCGCGTTGCCGGCCGTGCAGCGGCAGCAGCGCCACCGCGTCCCGTAGGTCGGTCAGTCGGTTGGTGACCGCCGCGATCTCGCCGGCCCCGGGGAGGAAGACGAGCACGTCGCCGTCGTGCTCGCGCAGCGCCCGCCGGACGGTGGCGGCCACGTGGTCGAGCAGGGCCCGGTCCACCGGCCCGGCGCCGGGTGGGGCGATCGGACGGACCGGGGGCACCCAGGTCCGTTGTACCGGGTGCAACGCCGAGTCGGCGCGAACCACCGGCGCCGGGCGGGGCCCGCCCAGCAGCGCGGCGAACCGGTCGGTGTCCGGGGTGGCGGACATCGCCAGCAGCCACAGGTCCGGCCGGAGCGTGGCGCGCGCCTCCACGGTGAAGGCCAGCGCGAGGTCGGCGTCGAGTTGGCGTTCGTGGCACTCGTCGAGCAGCACGGCGCCGGTGCCGGGCAGCTCCGGGTCGTGGTGCAGTCGGCGGACCAGCAGGCCGGTGGTGACCACCTCGATCCGGGTGGCCGGGCCGACCCGGCGCTCGCCGCGGACCGCGTAGCCGACCCGCTCGCCGACCCGCTCGCCGAGCACCTCGGCCATCCGCCTCGCGGCGGCACGAGCCGCCACCCGGCGGGGTTGGGCGATCACCACCCGACCGGTCACCCGGTCGGCCACGGCCAGCGGCGCGAGGGTGGTCTTGCCGGTGCCCGGCGGGGCCACCAGCACGCCGGTGCCGGCCTCGTCGAGCGCCGCGACCAGCGCCGGCAGCACCGGACGGACCGGCAGGTCGAGGGTCACGTCGGAGAGCACGGCCAAGTCTCGCACCGGGGCGCGGGCGTCAGGAACGACGGACGGACCTCGCCCTGCGCCACTACGCAGCGCGATCGCGTTGTCACGTGAACGTGACAACGCGGACATGGCAGGAGGGCCGGGTCCACGGACCCGGCCCTCCTGTCGTGAACTGCTCAGTACGTGCCGTCGAGCTGACCGCGCAGCTTGGTCAGCGCCCGGGTCAGCAGCCGCGAGACGTGCATCTGCGAGACGCCGATCTGGTCGGCGATCTGCGACTGGGTCAGGTTGCCGTAGAAGCGCAGCGTGAGGATCTTCTGCTCGCGCTCGTCGAGGGTGGCAAGCGCCGGGCCGAGGGCGACCCGCAGCTCCGCCAGCTCGAACTCGTTGTCCTCGCCGCCGAGCATGTCGCCGAGCTCGGTGGCGCGCTCGCCGTCGCCGGTCGGGGTGGACAGCGACACGGCGTTGTACGCCCGGGCGCCCTCCAGGCCCTCCAGGACCTCTTCCTCGGTGAGCTTGAGGTGCGCGGCGATGTCGGCGACCGTCGGCGAGCGGCCGAGGGTCTGCAGGAGCGAGCTGTTGGCGTCGGAGATGGCCAGCCGCAGCTCCTGGAGCCGGCGGGGCACCCGGATGTCCCAGGTGCGGTCCCGGAAGTGCCGCTTGAGCTCACCGATGATGGTGGGGATCGCGTAGCCGGCGAAGTCGACGCCGCGCGACGGGTCGAACTTGTCGATGGCCTTGATCAGACCGATCGCGGCGGTCTGCGCCAGGTCGTCGTTCGGCTCGCCGCGCCCGCTGTAGCGGTGCGCCAGGTGGTTGGCGAGCGGCAGCCAGGCCTCGATCGCCCGGTCCCGCAGCGCGGCGCGCGACGGGTGGTTGGCGGGCAGCGCCGCCATCGCGTTGAGCAGGTCGGCGGCGCTGTCGGTGAGAGCGCGCGGGTCGAGCTTGGTGGTGGCCTTGACGGGGGCGCTCGGCTGCTCGGTGATCGTTGGCGCGGTCATGGGTGGTCCTCCCTGCACCTCGTCCGCGGACAAAAAGGCGTGTCTCTTTGGTTTAGCTTTCAGTGGGCCGTTCGGGAGTCACCTTAACCTGATCGTCTCCCCGAAATCTAGCCGAAAGGTTGATGTACTTAAGGCGTGTTGAACCACAAAAGGGGCAAAGGCCGCGTGAGTGAGGGTGGCTGTGAGGATCCTTACCCCGGTTTTCCGGCCGCACCCGCTGTCCGGTCGGCCGGTCGGCCCGACCGATCGGTCCCCCGGTCGCATCGACTGGTCAACACGAAATCCGACAACTCGGTGGCAGTGTCGACTATCCGTCGTTGTCCCGCTGGCGGGACCGGCCGTAGCGTCGCGTGTACACACCCGGTTCGGAGGCACCGTGCTCGATCCAGCCGCTCCCCAGCTCGTCGTGAACAGCCGCACCCTCTACTTCAGCTGGCTGCCGGCGGACCCCGACGCGGTCGCCGCACTTGTCCCCCCGGGGCTCAGCCCCCGCCCCGACCGGCAGGTGTTCCTCAACCAGTACATCGTCGACGACGAGACCCAGACCTCCGGCTTCGGCGCGTACTCGCTGACCTACCTCGGCGTCTCCCTCCTCGGCGTCGACGCGCCCGGCGGCCTCAACCCGGGCGGCTGGTGGACGCACTACGTGGCCTCAAGCCGTCGGGTGCGTGAGTACGCGGTGGCCCGCGGCGCCCCGGTGCTCGCCGGCCGCACCCGGATCGAGGTGACCGGCGAGGACCTGCTCTCCGAGACGGAGATCGACGGCACGCCGTTGATCCGGGCACGGTGTCGGGTGGGGGAGACGGGGCACGTGATCAGCAGTGGGCACCACCGCTACTTCACCCGGCGCGACGGCCAGCTGCTCAGCTCGGCCTACCCGTTCGTCGCCGAGCCGGTCGCCCCGTTCGAGATCGAGTCGGTGGAGTTCCTCCAGCCCGGTCACCCGATGTACGCGCTGCGCCCGGCGAACCCGTTGACCATCGGCTTCGGCTACTACTCACCGCGCTCGTCGTTCGCCTACCCGGGTGGGCTGAGCGTGCACACCGTCGCCACCCCGGAGCCGGCCCGGCCGCTTCACCAGGTGCCGGCAAGCCTCGCCCGCAGCGGCCTGCCGTCCGGGTCGTAGACCAGCCGGTACACCGGCAGCGCCCAGGCGCGGGTGTACCACGGCAGCCGCTCGGGGCGGTGCGGGCGCAGCCGTCCGGGCGGCCGTTCCCCGACCTGACCGTCGTCGTACCACTGCTGTAGCGCGTCGGCGGCGGCCGTGACGGCCGCGACGGCGTCCGCCGGCTCCAGCAGGTCCGCGTCGTCCGCGCCGTCCGGGTCACGGTCCAGGTGTTCGCGCCACAGCCGCAGTCGCAGGTCCCGGGCGAAGCTCCGCGCGCCGTCGCCGCGCCCGGCGGGATCGGTGGGCGCCCGCTGGTCCGGGGTCTCGTCGAGCACCGCGCAGGACAACTCGCTGTCGTGCGTCCAGGACCGCCGGTTGAAGTTGTCGCTGCCCACGCTGGCCCAGACGTCGTCGACCACGCACACCTTCGCGTGCACGTAGACCGGGTCGCCGGCGTGGTTCTCCACGTCGAACACGTGCACCCGGTCCGGTGCGGCCCGCTCGCAGAGCGACAGCGCCTGCTCGCGCCCGACCATGTTCGGCGGCAACGCCAGCGCGCCGTCCACGTCCGGGTGGCGGGGGACGACGGCGATCAGGTGCAGGTCCGGATTGTCCCGCAACGCGTGCGCGAACAGGTCCGCGACCTCGGCCGACCAGAGGTACTGATCCTCCAGGTAGATGAGCCGACGGGCACGGCGTACCGCCTTGGTGTAGCCACGGGCCACGGTCCGCTCCCCGTCCGGTGCGAACGAGTAGCGGGGGCGGACGGCCGGGTAGGTGCGCAGCACCTGGATCTGGTGCGGGCCGCAGGCCGGCGGATCCGCCGGTTGGTCGGGCAGCGGGTCGGGGCGCAGGTCCGAGCCGCGCAACCGGTCCCGCAGGTAGGCCATCGGGTTCTCCGAGTCCAGGGGCATCGGGTCGGTCCAGCGTTCCCGGAAGAGGGTGTCCAACGCGCCGACCACCGGCCCGCGCACCGCGAGCTGCACGTCGTGCCAGGGCGGACGGGGTCCGTACCGGGGGGACATCTGCACCGGCTGCGGGTCGCCGTGGTGGGCGCCGTCGTCGCGGCGGCTGTGGCACAGGTCGATGCCGCCGGCGAAGGCGATGTCCCGTTCGGGGGCGTCCAGGTGCCGGAGCACCACGAGCTTCTGGTGGTGCGAGCCGCCGCGCCGGACCCGTTGGTCCAGCAGCACCTCCCCACCGGCCGCCGAGATCGTCTCGCTGAGGTCGCGGTTCTCCGCCTCGCTGTACGCCAGCACGTCGAGGTGCGAGCGCCAGATCAGCCCCTTGACCACCACGCCGCGCTGGGCGGCCTGCGCGAAGAGTTGGGCCACCGTCGGACCGTCCGGGCGCAGCAGCTGGTCCGGGTCACCCCGCCAGTCGGTGAAGAACAGGTGGTCGCCGTGGCCCAGGGCCTCGACCTCGTCGACCAGCCGGTCGAAGTACGCGGCACCGTGAATCAACGGCTCGGCGAGGTTTCCCGTGGTCCAGACGGGTATCCCAGAGACCGGGTTGGCGCGTTCCTCAGCGGTGAGAAACCAGTCCTGCAACGGCACCGTCCAGCCCCCCTGGAGGTCGGCAACGTCCTCACGGTAGGACCCCCGACGCGGGTCCGCACGCCAGGCCGCGGACCAGTGACCTGGCCAACGCCATCGACAGTGACGCGACAACAGCCGAGGAGGCCACACCATGCCCCGCGACACGACGACTCCCGTGACCGAGAACCGCGAGCCGGCGGTGGAGAGCGAACGGGGGGCGCTGGTAGCGGTGTTGCTGATGGTGATCCTGGGGGTCGCCGGGATCTTTGCGGTCTCCTGAGGCGGCGCCGACGCCCCCGGGTGGGTGAGCCGGGGAACCAGGTTGGCCATGTCGACGACCTGGTCATCGTCCGCTGACGCCGAACGTCGCGCGGCACCGGGTTCGATGGTGTTATCGCTCACATCGATGAACTACGATGGCAAGGGTCCCAC
>NZ_JBSGIV010000033.1:49793-75495 GCF_053605225.1 Micromonospora sp. NPDC003944 | reverse complement strand
ACGCCTCCCGGTCGCCCCGGACCAGACGCACCGACTTGTCCGGCAGCACCCGACCGAGTGCGGAGCCACGCCCCGAGTGCAGCACCAGGCCGGTGTGGCAGGGCAGCCCGGCCGCCTCGTCGACGTCGAGCGTCTCGCCCGCGTACAGCTGGCCGATCTGCTCCTCGCTCAACTCCATCTCCGACATGCCGGTCCAGGTCGGGTCGCTGGCCTGGCCGTGGCGGTACTCGTCGGCACGCAGACCCACCGAGGCCGCCTTGACCCGCAGCGGCATGTCCTTGCTGACCAGCGTCACCTCCCGCCCCTCGGCGGCGAGGTTGAGCGCGACGGAGAGGATCCGGGCGTCGTTGCTCTCGGTGCGGAACCCGGGCGGCAGGACGCCGTCGTCGGTGTGGTTCAGCTCTACCCGCAGGGTGCCACCCACGTCGTTCGCGGGCACCGGCGTGTCGAGGCGGCCGTGCCGGATGCGCAGGTCGTCGAGCATCCGCAGCGACTGCCGGGCGAACCAGCCCAGCTCCGGATGGTGCCGCTTGCCCTCGAGTTCGGTGATGACCACCAGGGGCAGCACCACCTCGTGCTCCGCGAACCGGTGGAACGCCGCCGGATCGGACAGGAGCACCGACGTGTCCAGGACAAAGGCCTGGCCGGCTGGTCGTGGCTCCTTGGGGTCGGCCGGCTCGGCGGCCGCCGAGCGGCGGCTCCTGGTGGCGCGGCGGGTCGTGGCAGTCGCGGCCGGGGTCTGGTCGGCACCGGCGATGGTACGGCGAGTCGTCACAGGCCTGCTCCGACGGATGGGCACCCGCCACCCGTGTTCCGCCTCCTCCGGTGCCCGGGGACACGGGGTCGGATGCGGAACCCCGTGCGCGAGGTCGCAGATCCGGGCGGACCGGCTGGCTCGGGAGAACCCCGTGCCATGCCTAGACGCTAGCCCCGCTCGACCTTCCCGGCTAGAGGCCGAAGGTGGATCTCCAAAGTCGGATGCGCGAACTCCCGTCCGGCGTGGCTGCCACCAGCGCGTCCGTCGTGGCGGGCAGGTGTGAACCGGCCGGGATGCATGCCCCCTGCGCGCATCCCGGCCGGTGGGGCCACCGTCACCGGTCTGACGTGACCCCGACGGTGCGTGTCCGCCGCGGACGACGCACCGCGTTCGTGGCACCGGTCGGCGGGCGTGACCCGCCGCCCGACCTCACCCCGTACGTCGGACGAGCGTGCCGGTCGGGTGCCGCCCGGTGATCGGCGCGGCCGGCGTGCTGAACGAGGAGCCGGTGTACGTGGTGCCGGGGCGGGCGACCGCACCTGCGGAGCGGACCACCCCCGCCGGCGAGACCGACAGGGCCGAGGCGATGGCCGCCTGGGCGTCCCGACGACGTCGGTTCCAGGCACCCCGGTCACCGTCGAAGTAGCCCTGCCGGTAACCGAAGCGGTAGCCGATGCGGTAGCTGAGCTGGCCGTGCAGCCGACCGGCCGCGTAGCTGGTGGCCCCGAGCACCAGGACGAGGAACACCGCGAGGAACGGGCTCATCGGGCAGCTCCGGCCCAGCCGGGACGCCAGGTCATCGCTCCTCCGGCTCGATCGTGGTGGGGTCGGCGACGAGCAGCCGGTCCAGGTCGTCGGTGCTGACCTCCTCGACCAGCTCGACGCTGATCCGGCAGCCGTCCAGCACGACTTCGGCCATCGAGGACCGGCGGATCTCGCCGCCGGCGTCGTAGACCCGGACGCTCAGCTCCGGGCAGCCGAGATGGGTACGCCAGGCGTTCCACTCGGCACGGTCGCCGACGCTCAGCGACAGGTAGCGGCAGCCTCGGGCGAGGTAGAGGCGCCAGGGGGCGGTCAGCCCTGCGGCGACCCCCTCGGCGATCAGCCCGAAGGCCTGGGCGCGGGTGGCGAGCTCGGTCACCGCGACCCCCCGGCACCGGGGGCGTGACGCACGCGAGCACCAATCGTCTCATGCACGTGACACACCGTAGATTGTCCCATGGGCGTGACAGTATCAGCTTTTCGTCCGCTTACGTTTGCCACTACGTTCATCTATTCTGCCCGCGTGACACCCCTCAACAGTGGCACTGACTCGTTTACCGGAAATCCGAACCCTTCGTCACGTCCGCGTGACAGGGGCGAGCCGGGGCGCGCAGCAGCAGTCGGCTGGCCGTACCGTCACGGGGTGACCGAGACGGCCAATGCGCGGAAGATCGCCTTCGCCACCTTCGTCCGGCGGGCCCTGGACGAGGCACGGGCGACCCGAGCCTGGAGCGGCACCGAGGTGTCCCGGCGCACCGGCGTCTCCCGGCAGACCATCAACCGCTGGGTCCGAGGTGACTGGGCCAGCGATCCCGAGGCGGAACGGGTGGTCGCCTTCTGCGAGGGCCTGGGCCTGAACCCGGCCGCCGCCTTCGCCGCGCTCGGCTGGGACCGCACCGCCGCCGGCCCGAGGGCCGGGCAGGCCGCCCCTCCGATGGACCCGGACGTGGAGGCGCTGCTGCGCCGTCTGGTCGATCCACAGGTGTCGGACGCGGAGAAGTTCCACATCCGCGAAACCATTAGATACCTCGCATACCGCCCAACGTTGCCGGTCGATGTCCGAAAAAGGGGCAATCAGGCAGGCTAGTTCCTCAGATGGCGAAAGAACGCCTGGTCAGGTTCATTCGTTTGCCTCCGGGGTCGGAACGGGCACGCTAGCGTCCCTATTCGTACTGCTTGGGCTCGTCATCGGCGGGGGGACGGGACAAGGCCGAACCCAGCCCTGCGGGACAGAAGGAGGGGTCTGTCCATGACCCTGAAGTGGTTGGCAGTCGTGGTCGCGACGGTGTCACTGACACTCTGGGCGACCGGCAACACAGTGACCTTCGCGGTCGACGGCGGGCAGCTTCCGCTGCTCGTCAACCTCTTTGCGCTCATCACCGCCGGCACCGCGGTCGTTCTGGCCGTCGTCGCCGAGCTGCACGAGCGTCTGAACAACCGGATCAGCGCGCTCACCGAGTTCCTGGTGGCACGGCTCAACGAGATCGAGAACCACACCGGCGATCGCAACACCGGCTTCGTGGAGGGCTACCTGTTGAGCCACGGCCAGGAAGCGGCGGTGGTGCCGTTCGGCCGGCGCGGACGAGGAGCCGCCGAACGCTGATCGCGTACCGCTCAACGGGTTCACTCGGCCAGGAATGAGCCTGGATCGCCGGGGTACGCTGACGCGCGTGCCGCCGTTGAATCTGGGCAATCAGCAGCCGAGGACCCCGTTGAACGCCGACCACGCCTGGCGGATAACCGCCAGTCGGGCGGCCGGGACCGTGCTCTTCTTCGACTTCGACGGAACGCTCGCGCCCGTCGACGACGATCCGACCGCGGTCCGCCCGGCCCCCTCGGCGTTGGCCGCGATCGAGGCACTCGCCCCGATCGTGCAGCGGGTCGCGATCGTCTCCGCCCGACCCGTCGAGTTCCTCCGGGACCAACTCGGCGGGCTCGTCGGCGTGGACCTCTACGGCCTCTACGGGCTCGAGCACAGCCACTCCGGCGGGGAGACCGTGACCGAACCGGCCGCGCTGCCCTGGGTGCCGACCATGGCGGAGCTGGCCGACCTGGCTCGGGCGGAGCTGCCGCCCGGCACGCTCGTGGAGTACAAGCGGCTCTCCGTGGCGCTGCACTGGCGTACCGCCCCGCAGCTTGGCGCGACCGTGCAGCAGTGGGGGCAGGAGCAGGCCGACCGCCTGGGACTGCGCTCGCAGGCCGGGCGGATGGTGCTGGAGCTCAAGCCCCCGGTCGACCGGGACAAGGGCATGGTGATCGACGAGGCGATCAAGGGCGCCACGGGCGCCTGGTACTTCGGCGACGACGTCTCCGACATCAAGGCCTTCGCCGCGCTGCGCGCCCGTGCCGCCGCCGATCCGGACTTCCTCGGCGTCTGCGTGGCGGTGGCCAACCCGGAGACCGGGCAGGAGGTGGCCAACGCCGCCGACCTGACCATCGAGTCGCCGGCAGCCCTGGGCGACTTCCTCACCCGGGCGCTGACCCACCTGCCCTGACCGACCTGCCCTGACCGGGCGGCGACCCGATGGCGTCGCCGCCGGGTCAGGCGCCGTAGCGGCGTTGTCTGGTGGCGTACGAGCGCAGTGCCCGCAGGAAGTCGATGTGCCGGAAATCCGGCCAGTTGAGCTCGCAGAAGTAGAACTCCGAGTGCGCGGACTGCCAGAGCATGAAGCCGGACAGCCGCTGCTCGCCACTGGTGCGGATGACCAGATCCGGGTCGGGCTGGCCTCGGGTGTAGAGGTGCTCGGCGATGTGCTCGACGTCCAGCACCTCGGCCAACTCCTCAAGCGTGCCGCCGGTGGCGGCGTGCTCCAGCAGCAGCGAACGGACCGCGTCGGTGATCTCCCGGCGACCGCCGTAGCCCACCGCGATGTTGACCTCCGCGCCGCCGGTGCGCTCGCGGGTGCGCTCCTCGGCGCCCTTGAGCGCCGCAGCGGTCTGCGCCGGCAGCAGGTCGAGCGCCCCGACGATGCGCAGCCGCCAGGGGTTGCCCTCCTCGGACAACTCCACCACCAGATCCTCAATGATCTTGAGGAGTGGGTCCAGCTCACTGGCCGGGCGGCGCAGGTTGTCGGTGGCCAACAGGTAGAGGGTCACGTGCCCGACACCGGCCTGGTCACACCAGCCGAGCACATGCTTGATCTTCGCCGCGCCGACCCGGTGCCCGTCGTTCGGGTCGACGAAGCCCATCTCCCTCGCCCATCGGCGGTTGCCGTCGCACATCACCCCGACGTGCCGGGGCACCGGCTTACCCGCGAGCTTCGCCGTGAGCCGGCGCTCGTACACGGAGTAGATAAGGTTCCGCAGCGTCATCACCTAGCAGCGTAGCGACCCACGCGCCAGTTCACTGCCTCGGAGCCCCATCCCCGCCGCGCAGACCGATGCCGATCATCGCCAGCGTACGAGCGGTGAGCCGGCCGTCACCCAGACCCAACTCGACCACGTCGTAGAACACCCGGTCATCCCGACGGGCGGCCCGGACCGCGGCGTCCACCACCCGCCGCCGCCGGGCCAACCAGGCCGCGACCGAACTGTGCCGCAGGTGGGTGCCGAGGCGGCGACGCAACCCGTTGGCGTAGCGGCCGGCGGCGGCCTCGGGTGACCGGGCCGCCGCCGACCCGGCGAGCGCGCCGGAGAGCAACGCGTAGAAGATCCCCTCGCCGGTGAACGGATTGATCAGCGACAGCGCGTCCCCGGCCAGCAGGGTGCGCCCCCGCCCCGGCGCCGGCCGGTGGGTGGAGAGCGGCAGGTGATGGCCGCGCAACGCGGTCACGGTCGCCAGGTCGGTGCCGGGCAGCAGCGCGGCCAGCCGGTCCAGCAGGTACGCGCGGCTCAGCGGCTCACCGCGCAGGACCTCCCCGTACCCGACGTTCGCCCGTCCGTCGCCGATCGGAAACGACCAGGCGTACGCCGGCCAGCGCGCCTTCGATGTGACGATGAGCTGCTCGGACGGGCCGGGCAGCGCCGGAGCGTACCCCCGGATGGCAAGCGCGAGGTGCCGGTCCGGGTTCTGCGGGTGGCCGAGCGCCCGACGGACCACGGAGCCGGCGCCGTCCGCGCCGATCACCACCCGGCCGGACACCTGCCCGTCGAGCACCACCCGGTCGGCGCGCGGCTCGACCTGGCGTACGGTGTGCCGGCGCAGCAGCGCGCCGGCTGACACGGCGGCTGCCACCAGCCGCGCGTCGAAGACCTTCCGGGGCACGGTGTACGCGGGCCGGGGCAGCGCCCGAGCCACCGCACCGCCACCCGGCGCGATCATGCGTAACGCCGGCAGCGGCGCGTAGCCCGCCACCGCCTCGGTCACCCCCAGCTCGGCGAGTACGTCCACCGAGTGCGCGGCGATCCCGTCACCACACGCCTTGTCCCGGGGAAAGTCGGCCCGGTCCAGCAGCAGCACGCTGGCCCCCGCCCGGCGTGCCGTCAGCGCGGCAGCCGCCCCGGCCGGCCCCGCCCCCACCACCACCACGTCGAACTCGTCGCTCACCGCGCGCCTCCCTCCGACCGGACTGCTCCCGCACCCGCCGATCCACCTGCGCCGGCCACGCCACCGTTGTGACCGGCGCCACCCGCCATCCTGCCCTCTGCCAGCCCACCCGGCCCGCTCCCGCACGGCACAACTGCCCCGGTCTTACTCAGGAAGCGCCGGCGTGCAAGGACCGGGGCGACCTGCCGGGGCCAGGTCCGCATGATCGTGCTCGAACCAGGAAGTAGTGGTGTCGGCGTATCGGTGAGGCCACTCGATCCTGGTTCGAGCAGGATCTTGGGGCGCGGGGCGCGGGGCGCGGGGCGCACGGAAGCGCGCCGGCGTCAGGCCGGGACCGTGTCGGGGGCGCGGGCGGCGCGGCGGAGGCCGTAGAGGGCCAGCCCGGCGGCGGCGAGCAGCGGAGCGCCGTCGCGGATCAGGCCGTCCACGCCCAGCAGCCACCAGCAGAGCGGCAGATCCACGGCGAGTACGGCCACCGTGACGACGACCAGCAGGCCGCGCGCCCAGTCCTTGCCCCGCATCAGGAACGCGGTGCAGAACAGCACGGCGTAGCTGGCCGTGATGCCCGCGCCGAACCAGAACAGCACGGCCGGCACCGCCGTCAGTCGACCGTCCAGGATGGAACCACCTGCGACCAGTGCCGGCACCAGCATCAGGGGGCTGTAGGTGAAGGCGGCCACCCGGCTGGTCAACAACCAGGCGCTGGCCTGTGGTCGGCGTGGTGGGGTTTCCCGCCAGGAGATGCCGTCGCGGTCGATGACGAGGCGTGGACGGTGCCGGACCAGGTGCCCGGCCAGCGCCGACGAGCGGTAGAGCAGCCAGACCACCGCGACGCAGAGGGCTGTGAGGATGGCGAAGCCGAGTAGGCCGGGCAGTGGCGGCACCCCCTGCCGGGGCACGATGAGCCGGCCGACCGCGAAGATCGTGGTGACCGCGAGGATCAGCCCGAACGGGCGGGCCACCGTACGACCCCGTCGGACGTGCCCGATCAGCAGCAGGAAGCCGAACGAGCGCAGCATGGCCCAGCCGGTGCGTACGGCGAGCCCGAAGCCCTGCTCCGGGGCGTACCACCAGTTGAGCAGCTCGACCACGACGGTGGCTGCCGCCGTCGTGGCCAGCAGGGTGGTGAGCACCCGGACGGCGGACGGCCGCCGGACCTGGGTCTCGGCGGCCGTCGTCATGACATCCGATGTTGCCCGCGATGGGTCTCGTTCACACCTACCGCTGCGGCTGCGCGGCGTCCAGGCGTGCGCGCAGCGCGTCCAACTCGGCCCAGAGCACGCCGGGCAGCTTGTCACCGAACTTCTCGAACCACTCGGTGATCATCGGCAGCTCGTTGCGCCACTCGTCCGGGTCGACCTTCAGCGCGATCCGAACGTCCTCCGGGGTCATGTCCAGGCCCTCGACGTCCAGGGCGTCCGGCGCGGGAACCATGCCGACCGGCGTCTCGACCGCGTCCGCGGTGCCCTCGATCCGCTCGACGACCCACTTGAGCACCCGGGAGTTCTCCCCGAAGCCCGGCCAGAGGAACGAGCCGTCCGGGTCCTTGCGGAACCAGTTGACGTAGTAGATCTTCGGAAGCTTCGCCTCGTCGCCGTCGGTGCCCTTGCCCATCTCGATCCAGTGCCGGAAGTAGTCCCCGGCGTGGTAGCCGATGAACGGCAGCATCGCCATCGGGTCCCGCCGGACCACGCCGACGGCGCCGGACGCGGCGGCGGTCGTCTCCGAGGAGAGCGTCGCACCCATGTAGACACCGTGCACCCAGTCGCGGGCTTCGGTCACCAGCGGGACGGTGTCCTTGCGGCGACCGCCGAAGAGGATCGCGTCGATCGGCACGCCGTTCGGGTCGAAGTACTCGTCGGCGAGGATCGGGCACTGCGTGATCGGGGTGCAGAACCGGCTGTTCGCGTGGGAGGACAGGCTGTCGCTCTCCGGCGTCCAGTCGTTGCCCTTCCAGTCGATCAGGTGCGCCGGCGGCTCACCCATGCCCTCCCACCAGATGTCGCCGTCGTCGGTGAGGCCGACGTTGGTGAAGACGGAGTTGCCCCGGTCCAGGGTGCGCATGGCGTTGGCGTTGGTCTTCCAGTCGGTGCCGGGCGCGACGCCGAACAGGCCGTACTCCGGGTTGACCGCGTAGAGGCGGCCGTCCGGGCCGAACCGCATCCAGGCGATGTCGTCGCCGATGGTCTCGACCTTCCAGCCGGGAATCGTCGGCTCCACCATGGCGAGGTTGGTCTTGCCGCAGGCGGACGGGAACGCGCCGGCGATGTGGTAGACCCGACCCTCCGGCGAGGTGATCTTGAGGATCAGCATGTGCTCGGCCAGCCAGCCCTCGTCCCGGCCCATCACGCTCGCGATCCGGAGCGAGTAGCACTTCTTGCCGAGCAGCGAGTTTCCGCCGTACCCCGAGCCGTACGACCAGATCTCCCGGGTCTCCGGGAAGTGCGAGATGTACTTGGTCTCGTTGCACGGCCAGGCGACGTCCTGCTGACCGGGGGCGAGCGGCGCGCCGATCGAGTGCAGGGCGTGCACGAAGTCCGCGTCGTCGCCCATGGCCTCCAGGACCCGGGTGCCCATCCGCGTCATGATGCGCATCGAGGCGACCACGTACGGGCTGTCGGTGATCTCGACACCGAACATCGGGGACTCGGCCTCGACCGGGCCCATCACGAACGGGATGACGTACATCGTGCGACCGCGCATCGAACCCCGGTACAGATCCGTCATCGTCCGCTTCATCTCGGCCGGCGCCATCCAGTTGTTGGTGGGGCCGGCGTCCGCCTCGTCGACGGAACAGATGTAGGTGCGCTCCTCGACCCGGGCGACATCCGACGGGTCGGTACGCGCGTAGAACGAGTTGGGCTTCTTCTCCGGGTTGAGCCGGATCAGCGTGCCGGCCTCAACCAGCTCGTCGGTGAGGCGACGCCACTCCTCGTCGGAGCCGTCCACCCAGACGACACGGTCGGGGGTGGTCAGTTCCGCGACCTCACGGACCCAGGCGAGCAGTTTCGGATGGGACGTCGGGGCCTGATCGATACCCCGCACAACAGCCGGAGCAACCATGACACATCTCCTTGTGGTCGACGCTGACCGATCTATGGGATGCACGAGACTCGGCGGCGCTATGCGTCGCCTTCGTGGAAACCTGGGATTGGCCTCAGCGTAAACCGGGCAGCCTTCCGAGTCAGTGGGACAGGTTGTGAAGAACTGCACAAGCTACGGCCTCGCTGCGGCATCACGAGCTGATACCCGCTTTCCCGCGCAGTTTCACGCAAATCTTGTTGTGCACCCCGGCGGACGCTTGTTGCGGTCGGGCCGTGGACCTGCCCCGCCGACCGATGCGGGGATTCCCGTTCCGTGGCGGCTCAGTCCTCCCAATTGGCTACGCTCTGCGCAACGGTTACGCACGTGGCGCTGGCCCCTCCGGGAGACCACGCCCGCTTGCCGTTGCTACCCCTGCGACTGGCCAGCAGCCGGTAGGCTCCCCCCGTGGCCGCCACGATGACCGGGGAACAACCGGGTCCCCGGCAGACCCGACGGGGTCTCGTCGGCATGCTGCTCGACCGCTTCGGTCACCTGCTCCGCGAGATGAGCAAGTTCGCCACAGTGGGTGGCTTCGCCTTCCTCGTCGACTTCGCGCTCTTCAACTACCTGACGAGCAAGCACGGCGTCGAGGAGCTGACGGCCAAGACAATCTCCACGGTGATCGCGGCCTCCGTCGCCTTCGTCGGCAACCGGTTCTGGACCTGGCGGCACCGGCAGCGCAACAACGCGGCCCGGGAGTACGCCCTCTTCTTCTTCTTCAACGCGGTCGGGCTCGGCATCACTGTCGCCTGCCTCGCGCTCAGCCGCTACGGGCTCGGAGCCATCTGGCCGGCCGTGTTCCAGACGCGCCTGGCGGACAACCTCGCCAGCTACATCGTCGGCACCGGGTTCGCCACGCTGTTCCGATTCTGGTCCTACCGGCGGTTCGTCTTCGTCGAAGCGGGAACCCCGACCGTTCCGCAGGTGAATCCCGACCCTGACCACAGGGCGTGAGCTGCCGCCCATCTCGTTCGGCCGGTGATCGCCGGCCGCACCGACTGCCCTAAGGTGTTTCGCATGCGTCTTGTCCGTCTGCTGCCTGAGCGCTGGCAGAAGTTCATCCACGAGGCGCTCAAGTTCGGCATCGTCGGCGGCATCAACACCGTCATCAATTACGCGGTGTTCAACGCCCTCGCACTGACTGTTTTCGTCAACGGGCAGTTGAAGGCGACGGTGATCGCGACCATCGTCGCCACGATCACGTCGTACCTCATGAATCGGCACTGGACGTACCGCGATCGTCCGAAATCAGCGCTTCGCCGGGAATACCTCCTTTTCTTCCTTTTCAACGGCGCTGGCCTGCTCATTGAGCTGGGCGCCGTCGCGGCGGCAAAGTACGGCCTCGGCGTACACGGTCTGCTGGCGCTGAATCTGGCCAAGACCGTCGGCGTCATGCTTGCCACGCTGTTCCGGTTCTGGTCGTACCGGACCTTCGTCTTCCAACCCGTCGCACCGACCGAGGACGAGGCCGCCAAGCCCGAGGCCACCTGGCACAGCATTCCTCGGGACGAGTGGGACACCATGGCCGAGATGGACCCGGTCGCCGAGTTGGCGGAGTCCGTGTCCGAGCTCGAAGAGTCGGAGTCCGCGCAACGCGTCGACACCCCACCCGGCACACCCACTCAGGGCCGACCCACCCGACTGAGCGTCAGCCCCGCCGTCGACCTGGACGCGGAACTCGCCGCGGAGCTTCGCGTCGGCACCCGCCGCGTGCCCCGCCGGTGACGACACCCGACACCCGCTCCGGCACGGGGCGACCGGCAGAGCTGTTCTTCGAGGACCTCGTCCCGGGGCTCACCGTCGACCTGGGCGTGGTCACCGTCGACGGCGACGAGATGGTCGCGTTCGCCCGCCGCTTCGACCCGCAGTGGTACCACGTCGACCCCGACCTCGCTGCGGCGAGCCGACACGGCGGTCTGATCGCCAGCGGGTTCTACACCGTCAGTCTGTTCATGCGCGCGTACGTCGACCACCTGCTGTCCCGGGCCGCCGCCGACGCGTCCCCCGGCCTGGAGGAGCTGCGCTGGCTCGCCCCCGTGCGGGCCGGTGACCGGCTCGCGGTCCGGGTCGACGTGATGGGCGCCCGACCGTCGACAGCCCGCCCCGGGCTCGGCACCGTCAGCCTCACCGGCACCATGCTGCGCCTCGGCCCGGACGACCGGCCCGAGCAGGAGGTGCTGCGCACCCGCTTCCGTGGCTGGTTCGCCGTGCGACCGGTCGAGGCCGACCCGGTTGGGGCCGACCCCGCCGCGACCGCCGGTGCTGTCTCGACCGAGGCTGACCAGCGCGACAGCGGCAAGCTCGCGGCAGACCCGCCCGCCGTCGGTTCGTCCGACAACAGCCCGACGGGCACGTCCGACGGCAGCCCGGCAGGAGGCAGCGACTGACCCGCCCCGGGCAGGGGCGGGTCTCCACCGGCCCGGTTCAGCTCGTGGTGTCGCGGAGTGACTTGCCGTCCTGCATGTCGGCGAGCATGTCGCGCATCTCGCCATCACCGAGCGAGTGCTTGTCGTGCTGTGCCTCGACCAGTTCGTACAGCTTGGTCTGCACCTTTCCGACGTCCGGCACGTCGGCGAGCACCGACTGGCCGCGCTCACCTGCCGACTCGATGGTGAGCGTCCCGCAGCCGAGCAGGCGCTCGACGAAGCGCTGGTTCATCGAGTGGTCGTTGACCCGGGCGAGCGGGAGGTCCCGCCGGTCCCGGGAGAAGACACCCTTCTGGAGCAGAACCCGCTCGTTCGTGAACAGGTAGTGGGTGGTGCGCCAGACCAGGAACGGCCACAGGCCGAGCCAGAGCACCGCGACCAGGGCGATCGCCCCGATCACGGCCAGCGCGATCGAACCGCCGCCGCTCTCGGGCAACAGGAGCACGCCGACCACCACCGCGGCGATGGCCAACACCAGCACCGCGATCGGCCGGATCAACGCCTTCCAGTGCGGGTGCAGGTGCAGCACGACATGCTCATCCTCGGTGAGCACGTCTTCGGGAAACGCCACGGGAACCTCCAACGCGATTTTCTGGACGCGCAGACGGTAAACCCCCCAGTCCCTCGCACAACATCCGCCACGCGGCTCCACCCGTTGTCCGTGATCTTGCACTTACCGTCGTCGTTGGCGGCTCTCACCCGATCTGCCGGGACAGCAACCGCACGATCGTGGAAGGAGGGGTCAGCGGAGGTGCAGGACGTCACCGGCGGCCAGGGTTCTGGCTCCCGTGACGGTGGTGACCATCAGCTGGCCGTCCGGGTCGACGCCGGTGGCGGTGCCGGTCAGGGAGTTGCCGTCTGGCAGCAGGACACGTACCTCCCGGCCCACCGTCGCGCAGGCCGCCAGGTAGGCGTCGCGCAGGCCGCTGGCCACCGCGTCGCCGCCCGCCGAGCGCCAACGGTCGTACCAGTCGGCGACCGCCCGCAGCAGCGCCCGCAGCAGCGGATCCCGATCGGTGGCCACCGCGCCGGCAAGCTGGAGTGAGGTGGCCGGCAGCCCGGTCGGATTCACCGGCAGCTCGTCGGCGCGCAACGTCACGTTGAGCCCGATGCCCAGCACGATCGCCGGTGGTTGGTCGGGCGACCGTCCGGGCACCGCCTCAGCCAGCACGCCCGCGCACTTGGCATCGTCGATCAGCAGGTCGTTCGGCCACTTGAGGGTGGCTTCCAGCTCGGCCAGCCGGGCCACCGCCTCGACGAGCGCCACGCCGGCCAGCAACGGCAGCCACCCGTACCCCGTGGGTGCCACCGGCAGCCAGCCGCGCTCCGGCACGGCCTCGCCGGGCCGCAGCAGCACGCTCGTCGCGATGCCGGCCCGCGCGGGCGACTGCCAGACCCGGCCGCGGCGGCCACGCCCCGCGGTCTGCCGCTCGGCGACCACGACCAGGCCCTCGGGCTCGTCGGCGCGGGCGGCCTCGGCCACGTCGGCGTTCGTGGAGCCGGTCTCGGCGCGCAGCTCCAGCCGGGCCCAGGGCCCGTTCGGCGCGACCAACGCGCGGCGCAGCCGGGCCGCCGACAGCGGCGGGCGGTTCAGATCGGTGTACGGGGAGCCCGACATTCCGCCAGCCTACGGCGGTGCCCTGGTCGACACTGAGGCGTACTGCACAGCGGCACCCACCTGAACCATCGTTATATTCCGTGGGTGACTACCGAGACCGGGACCAACATCCACAGCACCGCGGGCAAGCTGGCGGACCTGGAGCGCCGGGTCGACGAGGCGGTGCACGCCGGGTCGGCCCGCGCCGTGGAGAAGCAGCACGCGCGCGGCAAGAAGACCGCCCGCGAGCGGATCGAGATGCTGCTCGACGAGGGCTCCTTCGTCGAACTCGACGAGCTGGCCCGGCACCGGTCCACCGCCTTCGGGCTGGAGCGCAACCGCCCGTACGGCGACGGTGTGGTCACCGGCTACGGCACGGTGGACGGCCGGCAGGTGTGCGTCTTCGCGCAGGACTTCACGGTCTTCGGTGGCTCGCTCGGCGAGGTCTTCGGCCAGAAGATCGTCAAGGTGATGGACCTGGCCATGAAGATCGGCTGTCCGGTGGTCGGCATCAACGACTCCGGCGGCGCGCGCATCCAGGAGGGCGTCGTCTCGCTCGGCCTGTACGGCGAGATCTTCTTCCGCAACGTGCGGGCCTCCGGAGTCATCCCGCAGATCTCACTGGTGATGGGGCCCTGCGCCGGCGGCGCGGTCTACTCCCCGGCGGTCACCGACTTCACCGTGATGGTCGACCAGACCTCGCACATGTTCATCACCGGCCCGGACGTGATCAAGACGGTGACCGGCGAGGACGTCGGCATGGAGGAGTTGGGCGGCGCGCGGACGCACAACTCCCGCAGCGGCAACGCGCACTACCTCGCCAGCGACGAGGAGGACGCGGTCGACTACGTCAAGGCGCTGCTGTCGTACCTGCCGTCGAACAACCTCGACGAGCCGGTGGTGGTCGAGGCCGGCGCGTCGCTCGAGGTCAGTGACGAGGACCGCGAGCTGGACACCCTGATCCCGGACTCGGCCAACCAGCCGTACGACATCCGCACCGTGATCGAGCACGTCCTCGACGACGGGGAGTTCCTGGAGGTCCAGCCGCTCTACGCGCAGAACATCGTCGTCGGCTACGGCCGGGTCGAGGGGCGGCCGGTCGGTGTGGTGGCCAACCAGCCGATGCACTTCGCCGGCACCCTGGACATCGCCGCCTCGGAGAAGGCCGCCCGGTTCGTCCGTACCTGCGACGCGTTCAACATCCCGGTGCTGACCTTCGTGGACGTGCCCGGCTTCCTCCCCGGCACCGGCCAGGAGTGGGACGGCATCATCCGCCGGGGCGCCAAGCTCATCTATGCGTACGCCGAGGCGACAGTCCCCAAGGTCACCGTGATCACCCGCAAGGCGTACGGCGGGGCGTACGACGTGATGGGCTCGAAGCACCTCGGCGCGGACCTGAACTTCGCCTGGCCGACCGCGCAGATCGCCGTGATGGGCGCGCAGGGCGCGGTGAACATCCTCTACCGCTCCGAGCTGGCCGACGCCGAGGACCCGGCGGCGGTCCGGGCCGAGAAGATCGCCGAGTACGAGGACACCCTGGCCAACCCGTACGTGGCCGCCGAACGCGGGTACGTCGACGCGGTCATCCCGCCGCACGAGACGCGTACCCAGATCGTTCGGGCGCTGCGTGTCCTGCGGACCAAGCGGGAGACCCTGCCTCCCAAGAAGCACGGCAACATCCCGCTCTGACGCTGGTCGCGGCCGCTTGATCCGCGCACCTTCAGGGAAAGTGCCGCCTCCGGGCGACGCAAGGCAGCAACAACCCTGATGTTGTGCGGATCATCGCCCGGCCGCGTCAGCAGGGTGGGTTGGCTGCGGCGCACATCCGCGCTGCCGCCGCCACCGCGAGCTGCATGAGGTCGGCCTCGGTGTCGTCATCTGCGATGCGGAGCAGCGAGACGGTGTCGCCGACCCGGACGACCGCCAGGAGGGTCGGCGGCGGCGCCTTGGCGAGCGTCTGCCCGGTCTGCACGTCCCGAGGGCCCGTGAGCGAGTCCCGCAGGATGGCAGCGTCGTCCCCCGCGAAGCCCCGTTGCACCACCGCCCACCTGTGGATCACCTCCGCGGTGTGGGTGGTGTCCGGCGTGACCCACTGCGCGACGCTCCGCCACTCGGCGCACGGCGCGACCAGATCGTCCAGACTGGTGAAGAGCTGTCGAGCCGTCTCGGGTGTCAGCCTGAAGAGATCCTGCATGACCAAAGCGTCGCCCGGCACAAGGACCCCCTGGGTGGGCTTCCGCATGAGGGTCTGCGAACGGGACAGGATCGACATCTGCCAGCCGTCCGATCGCCCCTGACTCGTCCGGCAGCGGCCGAGGGTGTCCTCCAGCCGGACCGGCTCGCCCAGCCCTGCCTGGCTCAGCTCCACGTAGACCGGCTGTGGCAGGTCCTCCGGCTGCAACAGAGCGTCGAGAGTGATCTCGTGCCGGATCGGCGCGGCCGCCGGTAGACCGGGCACCGGGGGCATTCTCGTCGCGGCGACCGCCACGGCGGAGCCCCCGGCGAGGGCCAGCACGACGGCCGCCACCACGATCCTGCGCTGGCTGCGGCGACGGCCCCGGGCGCGGATCTCCTCAGGGCCGAGCCAGCGCACGTCCTGCAGGTCCCGCTGGATCTGTTCGACGAACGTCGGGTCGTCACGCATCGGTTGCCTCCTCCAGGTCAGAGACGGCGAGCAGATTGGCGAGCGCGGCACGCCCCCGGGAGAGTCGGGCCTTGACCATGCCCACCGGGGCCGCGGTCTCCCGCGCCACCTCGGCGACCGGCATACCCATCAGGTAGTACAGGGCAATCGCGACGCGTTGCTCCTCGGGCAGGAGGCGCAGCGCGGCGACCACCTCGACGGTTTCGGTGCCCGGCCCGGGGACCGTCTCGGTCGCGCCGTGCCGCAGGTAGGCGCGGGCCCGACTGCGCAGGCTGCGCCACCGGCTGACGGCGATCCGGCTGGCCACCACCCGCACCCACGCCTCCGGGTCGTCGTACGCGCTGACCGTCGACCAGCGCTGCCACGCCCGGACGTACGCCTCCTGCACGGCGTCCTGTGCCTCGCCCCGGTCGCCGGTGAGGGCGTAGACGAACCCGAGGAGTCGTTGCCGACTCCCCCGGTAGAACTCGTCGAACCCGTCGACGTCCGGCACCCCGCTACCTCCCCGTGTCGGTCGCTGGGAACACGCACCGGACAGGGGCTTCGGTTGCCCCGGTCAGGCGATCATCTTCTCCAACTCGGTGAGCGGGAACTCGCCGGCCGCGAGCCGTTCCCGGGACGCCAGGCGTACCGCGCGCTGCACGGCGACGTTTGCCGGCGTCGGCACACCGTGCAGCCGGCCGAGCAGCGCGATCTCGCCGTTGAGGTGGTCGACCTCGGTGGAGCCGGTGCCCCGGGCGAGGCTCTGCCAGGTGGAGCCGCCGGAGCGGGCCGTACCGTCGACCGGCCGCTGCCCGACCAGATCGCCCCGCTCGGCCTTCTCCTCCTCCGGCGCGGTGTGCGCGATGCCGGCGGCGGCGAGCGCTGCGACACCCTCGGCGCGTACCCGCTCGACAAGCGCGTCCGGAACATCCCGGCCGAGCAGCGCCTGCAGGCCGTTCCCGAGGTTGCTGAGCAGCTTGCCGTACTTCCAGCGCAGCACGTCGGTGCGGACCGGGGCGACGAAACCGGCGGCGGTCAGGTCGGCGGCGATCACCCGGTCGGTGTCGTCGGCGCCACCCGGGTACCGACCGATGTGGAGCATCCCGGGGTGCGGATACCCGTTGGCGACGACCACGCCCGGGTCCAGGTGGGTGGCCGGCAGCCAGACGCAGACCGGGTGCACGTCGGCGAAGAGCCGCAACGCTTCCCGCTCGTTGGCCACCCCGTTCTGCGCGGTCACCAGCGGCAGACGCTCGCCCGCCGTGCCCCCGCCGACCACCGGGGCGTCCACCCAGGCGGCCAACGCGGAGGCTGTGTCCTGCGACTTCACGGTGAGGACCAGCACGGTGTCCACCGGCAGCGGCTGGTCACCGGGTCGGTCCACCGCCGCGAGCCGGGCGGTGACCTCACCGTCGGGCTGCCGCAGGGTCAGACCCCGCGCGCGGATCGCGTCCAGGTGGGCACCGCGGGCCACCAGGGTCACGTCCCGGTCGGCCTCAGCCAGCCGTACGCCGATGGTCCCGCCGACCGCGCCCGCCCCGATGATCACGTATCGCATGGCCCCATTCTGCCCGCCCGCGCCTGTCCGACACCCCGAGCGGCAGGGGTTCAGACGGTCAGGCCGGCGTCGGTGAGGAACGGGCCGGCGAGCAGGAGCGCGCCGGCGATCAGCGCCGCCACGTTGACCAGGGCGAAGACGCCGACCCAGAAGAGTGCAGGGAACGGGGTGAGCCCGGCGAGCTGGTCGGCGTCGGAGGCGGGCATCCGGCCCCGCGAGCGCAGGCGTTGCAGCTCGACCACCGGCCGCACCCCGCCGAGCAGGAGAAACCACACCCCGGTGTACGCGAACGCAGCCTGGACCTGTGGCGTCGCGTACCAGGAGACGGCGAACACCAACGCGCCGGTGACCAGCAGCGACACCACACCGAAGGCGTTACGGATCAGGACGAGCATGGCCAGCAGCAGCGCCACGGCCACCCAGAGCAGCAGGGTGATCCGGTTGCCGCCGAGCAGCCAGGCACCGGCCAGCCCGACCAGCGGCGGCGCGACGTACCCGGCGAGCAGGGTCAGGATCATGCCCGGCCCGGTGGGGCGGCCGGCGGAGAGCGTCAGCCCGGACGTGTCCGAGTGCAGCCGGATGCCGCGCAGCTTGCGGCCGGTGAGCAGGGCGACCAGGGCGTGCCCGCCCTCGTGCGCGATGGTGATGGCGTTACGGGCGATCCGCCACGGCAGCCGGGTGGAGACCACCACAAGCGCGACCGCCCCGGTGATCAGCACCAGTAGCGCGGGTGGGTCCGGCTGCGCGCCGAACAGCGTGTCCCACAGGTCGCTCAGCCCGTCGATCGACATCATGGGGCGCGAGCCTACCGGCGGCGTTCCGTGTCGCTCCCGAGGCACCGGCTCGTATCCTGTGAGACTGATCGGGTGGCGAGCGAAGCGGGAGGTGAACGTCGGTGAGCACTGCACCTCTGGAGCCGCACATCGGTTTGTGGACCGAAGCCGACTACTTCGCCCTGGGCGAGACGCCTGACCGGATCGAACTGCTCGACGGGAGCCTGCTGGTGAGCCCTGCCCCGAGCGGACGGCACCAGCGGGTGTCGCGTCGGCTGGCGAACAGCATCGAGGCCGCAGCAGAGCCTCGGGGCTTCCTGGTCTACGACGCGATCAACGTCCGGCTCGGCGTCGATCGGGTCGTCATTCCGGACCTCGTCGTGACCGACGACGACGAGGGCGCCTTCCTTGACGCTGATCGGGTGCGTCTGGTCGGGGAAGTCGTCTCGCCGGGCAACGCCGCCGCCGATCGTCTGCTCAAAATGCAGCTCTACGCCATCGCGCGGATCCCCTGGTACCTGCTTGTCGAGCAGGACGGGGAGGGACACTCGCTGCGGCTGTACCGGCTGGACGGTGAGCACTACGTCGAGGACCAGGTCGCCAAGGCTGGCGAGATGTTGAGCATCGTCGAGCCGTTCCGCTGGCAGCTCGATCCGGCCACCCTGCGCTGATCCGTCCCACCCTCGGGCCGGGCTCCTGCGCGGCCCATTGCTGAAGCTTTTTTCAACCACACTTGCGATCTAGGGCACTTACCTCCAAAGATGGATGTCGATAGAGCGACGTCCTTGGAGGCACTCATGGCCCGTACCTCATCATCGCTGCGCCGCGCACTGGCGGCCGGCCTCACCGTCCTCGCCACCGCGGCGGCGGCCCTGGTCGCGACCGCCGGACCGGCGGCCGCCGCCACCACCGCAGGCATCGACGTGTCCCGCTACCAAGGCAGCATCAACTGGACAAGCGTCCGCAACGCCGGCATCGAGTTCGCCTTCATCAAGGCGACCGAGGGCACCAGTTACAAGGACCCGAACTTCAACGCCAACTACGTCAACTCGTACAACGCGGGGGTCATTCGCGGGGCGTACCACTTCGCCCGCCCGAACATCTCCGCCGGCTCGACCCAAGCCGCCTACCTGGCCTCCAACGGCGGCGCCTGGTCCGCGGACAGCCGCACCCTGCCCGCCGCGCTGGACATCGAGGCCAACCCGTACAGCGGCGGCTACTGCTACGGGCTCAGCACCACCGGGATGCGCAACTGGGTCCAGGACTTCCTGAACACCTACCGCTCCCGCACCGGCCGGTACGCGGTCATCTACACCACCACCAGCTGGTGGAACCAGTGCACCGGCAGCTGGACCGGCCCGTGGGCGAACCACCCGCTCTGGCTGGCCCGCTGGTCGAGCACGCCCGGCGCGCTGCCGGCCGGGGCTTCGGTGTGGAGCTTCTGGCAGTACACCAGCACCGGCGCGGTCTCCGGGATCAGCGGCAACGTGGACCGCAACTACTGGAACGGCGACCGGAGCCGCCTGGTCGCGTTGGCAAACAACACCTGACCGGGCTGTTGGCGGCAGCGGGATCGACGGTCACCATCGCGGTCGACAATCGGTCCGGCTGCCGCCACACCACCGGGTACGGGTCAGGCCCGTCGCCGGCTCAGGGCCGGCACCACAGCGTCCTCACGAGTGAGCGCGCTCCTGCGGCTCAACCGCCAGGCGGCCACGCCGAAGCCGGCAACCATCACGACGCCGAGCAGTGCGACGAGCACCGAAAGCCCCGCGCTGACCAGCAGCAGGATCGCGTCGCCGAGCGCCACGAGCATCCACAGTGCCAGCCGGGGCCGAGTGTCCCTCCGTCGGTAACCCATGTCGTGCCTCCTTCCGTCGTCGAAGGTCAGTTACCCACGACGACGGAAGGTCATGCGAATGAGTTTCAGTCCTTGCGGTCGGGCACGAAGCCCTTGGCGATCCGGTCGAAGTTCGGCAGGTTGGCCTGCCAGTCCTTCTCGGCGATCTCCCACCGCAGGGCGTACCCCCGGTTGCTGGCCGTCACGAACCCCCGGTTACGGACGTGGATCCGCTGCCCGTCCCGGGTCTCCAGCCACTCCCAGTCACCGCAGGTCTTCCAGAAGTCGCACGGCTTGATGCTGAGGAACTGGTAGTTGTTGACGCGGCTCGCGCGGTTCGGCTCCTGGCCCTCCCAGTCCTTCACCGCGTCCTTCGCGGGAGTGCTGGTCCACTGCACGAGAAGCTCACCCGGCCCGTTGGACTGGTCGAAGACGACAGTGATGTTGTCGACCTGGCGACGCACCCAACCGTCGGGGATCGGCAGGGCGAAGCCGGCCGGGTCGCGGTGCAGCTTCCAGCCCGCCGGCAACGCGTTCGGGTCGACCGAGGGTGTGGCCGAGGCGGACGGACTCGGGGCACCGCTGGTGGGCGGCGGTGGCACCGCCGCGGCGGAGGTCGGCGCGGCCCCCGAGGTCGCGCCGGCACCGGTCGGGTTGGCCTGCGGGGTCTTGTCGCCGTCGCCGCTGGTCAGCATCGGCACGACCACCACGAGACCGATCAGCAACAGGGCGACCACGGCCCCGATCAGCAGGTTACGTCGGGTGTTGGTCGGCTTCGTGCCATCCGAGAGGGGCACCGCCGCACGACCGGCGGGGCCCACCGGCGGCATGAGCGCCGTCGGGGTGGACGGCTTGCGCTGCCCCGGAGCCACCGGCGGACCGTCGACGACAGTCGGCTCGTCGTCGACGTTCGTCGTACCGTCGGCGCTCGTGTCGGGTGCGGCCGTGACTTTCGTGGTCGGCTCGGCATCGGTCGGCCCCGCCTCGGGCGGTGCCGGGCGGTCGATCGTGGCGGTCGGCTCGGCCTGCGCCGCCGCCGTCGGCTCGACAGGCACCACCGCGGTCGGGTCGGCGGAGGCGGTCGGCGTAGCAGCGGCGGCGGGGGTCGCAGCGGCGGTAGCAGAGGTGGTCGCGGCGGCAGCGGAGGTGGAAGCCGTCGGCGGCGGGGACACCGGCCGGTCGACGCTCTCGGCCGGTCGGGGAGCCGGCACCAGCGGTGGGCGCGGCTCGCGCGGGCCGTTCGGCCCCGGCCGGCGTACGCCATCGAGCAGTGAGATGCCACGCGACCGCTTGCCCCCGGCGCGGCGCAGCAACCGCTCCGCCACCTCGGCGGTGATCCGCTCGTTCGGGTCCTTCCGCAGCAGCCCGTTGAGGACGGCCTTCAACGGACCGGCGTTCTTCGGCGGCGGAATCGGCTCGGTGGCCAACGCGGCCAGGGTGCCGATCGCCGACGGCCGCGCGTACGGCGACTTGCCCTCGACCGCCGCGTAGAGCGTCGCCCCAAGCGACCACAGGTCGGCCTCCGGCCCGGCGGTGCCGTCCCGAGCCCGCTCCGGCGAGATGTACGCGGGTGAGCCGAGCACCATGCCGGTGCGGGTCACATTGGGGTCGCCGGGAATCGTGGCGAGACCGAAATCGGTCAGCACCACCCGGCCGTCCTCGCCGAGCAGCACGTTGCCGGGCTTCACGTCGCGGTGCATGACGCCCGCCTTGTGCGCGGCGCTGAGCGCACCCAGCACGCCCAGGCCGATCTCCACCGTGCGGGCCACCGACACGGGGCCGTCCTCGGCGAGAGTGTCCTGCAACGACTTCGACGCCACGTACTCCATGACGATCCACGGATCACCGTCGGTGCGCAGCACGTCGAAGATGCGGACGACGTTTGCGTGGTTGAGCCGGGCGATGGCCCGCGCCTCCCGCAACGAGCGCTCACGCATCTCGCGGCGCTCCTCGTCGGTGAGGCCGGGCGGCGGCACCAACTCCTTGATGGCGACATCCCGGTGCAGCACCTCGTCGCGCGCCTTCCACACCCGACCCATGCCGCCCTGGCCGAGCGGCGACAGGAGCCGGTATCGGTCAGCGACAAGTTGGGGAAGCGCGTTCGACATCGGTGAGACGGTACCCGGACCCACTGACGCTCACACCGCCGGCACGCCACTGTGCGCTCCGGGTAACTTCGCGCCCGCGTACCCTGGCAGCATGTCTGCCGAAGAGCCGCTGTTCCGGGTCGTCCGCGGCGTGCCCACCGCCGAGGAGTTGGCCGCTCTGGTGGGGGCGATCATCATCAGGTCCCGTCCCGCCGCCGCGCCCGCGCCGGCGACCACGTCCGCCTGGGCGCGCAGCAGTCGACCGGGCACCTCCCGCGGGTGGCGTGCCTCCGGCCTGCCCCGCTGATCCCGAGACCTGCCGTGCGGGGGCTGCCATGGTGGCGTTGAGCCGTTAATCTCACTCAGGGAAACGGTGCCGTTACGGGTAGGGAGGATCCATGATCCCCGAGGAGGACCGGCCAGCACCCTGGCTACGCGGTTACGGCGGCATCGAAGCCGACATCAGCCAGCTCAGAGAGTTCGCCGACCGGCTCGCCGCCGAGGTCGAGGGCAACTACGCGCCCCACCTGTCGTACATCGCCGAAGACATGTCCGCGAAGCTGCCCAACCCGTGCGACGCCTTCATCGAGCTGGTCACCTTCCTGCACGCGCACCACGAGACGCAGCAGGCCACCGCCGACATGGTGTACGCCGTCCGAGGCGCCACCGGCCACCTCGCCGCCGCCGCCGACCAGGTCGCCACCCACTACGCCGACAGCGACGCCTTCACCGCCGCGCGCGTGGTGGACGTCCAACGAGCCCTCGCCAACCCGGCAAGCGTCCTCCCCGGCGGGCCGACTCCGACACTGAACGACCCGACCAGCCCCGACGCCGAAGGGCCGGTGATACTGCCGTGATCGAACGGGGCAGCGGCCGCACCTCCGGCCTCACCGACTGGCAACTCATGGACGTCAACAGCATGTGGGCCTGCCTCCAGGACCACGACACCGCCAACCACTGGAAGCAGGTCGCCGGCTGGCGCAAGGTCTGCGACCTGGCGCAGACTCACCTCGGCCGCCTCCAGCAGTACCGACGCGGGCTCGCCGAGGCATGGCCCCCCGAAACCAGCGCCGCCTCCCGCACGTACCTCGCCGAACTCGACGAACTCATCGACAAGGTGCAGCGCACCCACGACGCCGCCGCCGCGAACTACACCGCACTCTCCGCCGCAACCCAGGCCATCGGCACCACCCGCGCCGCACTCCGCAAGATCCATGAGGAGTACGCGACCAAGTTCCAACAGAAGCAGGCGTACGAGGCAGTTGTCGCCGACCCCAAAGCGGTGATGGGCAACCGAGCCACCGAGCCGCCGGTTGGCGACGGGGAGTTGGAACGGCTGAACGCCCAGGCGCGGTCGATGATGTTCAACTTGAGCGGCGAACTCCAACAAGCCCAAGCAACTCTCCAAAAACCACCACCGCCACCTCTCCAGGCCGGCAAGGACATTTCGACCCCGGATGTGTACGGCAGCGCTACAGCGCCCATCATCCCACCGATTCTGCCAGCACCTATGCCGTCGCGAGCGACTGCGTCCCCACCCAGCCTTAAGAACAATGGCGCTGCACCAGTGTCTATAGCGACTGGAATTGGCCCGACTCTAAATGGGGTTGGAGCCGGTGCCCCGCTGAGCCCACCCAGCGTGGCGCACCCCAGCCCTGCATCCAATGCACCGCATCCGCCTTCCTTGTCGGGCGTACCGCCCGTCTTTCCGCCTACTGCCGCTACCGCGCCGGTGAATACCCAGCCGGCCGTACCGATCGGGCGACCTGGTGCAAATGGCTCGAACGGCCCGTCTCGCGGACCCGGGTTAGATCCAACGCGAGCAATGCCCCCGGGAGGGCTTATCGGCAGCGTTCCTGGCTCATCACTGCCCCGTCAGCCTGACAGCAACAGCGTTCCCTCGCGCCGAGTGAACCCGGTCGGTGGCGTGATTGGAGGCGGTGGGGCCGGTACTGCGCCTACCGGCGCGGCGGGATCACGTCCTTCCGCCGGTAGAGGCTTTACTGGTGCACACGGAATGCCTCCAATCGGCGGAGCGCCGGGACCCTGGAGTTCCGGGACCAGTGGAATTGGCCGCCCCAGGCGGAACGACGGCGAAACGACCGAGCCGCATCACTGGAATCCGGACAACCCTTGGGAGGTGCAGCAGGGAGTTCGTCCAGTGGTCCGCCCTCCCGATGACGACGAGCCAATTGACCCAGGGCCGGCAATCGGCATCGACCGGTGAAGAGATTAAACATACACGCCTCTCTAGCGATCCTGATGTTCGTGGCGGTTAACGCCTTATCCCCCGCCCCTATCGCCGCGAGGCAGCCCAGCCTGCCGTCGACCGATGGCTTGAATCGCATCCGCGAAGACCAGTGGCATTTAGTAGCCTTGAACTCCGGCGAGGCCAACAACATCAGCCAGGGCGAGGGTATTACTGTGGCAGTTCCGGACACAGGGGTTTACCCACATCCTGACCTGACAGGCAATCTTCTTCGTGGCATTGACCTTACCAATGAAGGAGGGGGCGGCGATGGCCAGGCCGATCCGAATAGTCATGGCACTGGCATGGCTGGCCTTATCGCCGCCCACGGTCAAAAAGGAGATCGTGGGGCCAAAGGCATAGCACCGAAAGCTAAAATACTGCCAATAGTTTCATCTAGAGCCGACAACCGAAGCAGCGCCGACGATCTAGGCAGAGCAATTGAATATGCAATTTCTTCCGGCGCTGACATCATCAGCATTTCTAGTGCAGGAGGCTCCAGCCCTGCCCTACGTCGTGCGATCAGGGAGGCTCTTCTCGCGAATGTCGTTGTCGTCGCCGCTGCGGGTAATCGACCAGGGGACACTGAGGTTGGTTACCCCGCATCTGAAGATGGCGTCCTAGCCGTGGGAGGAGTCGATAAGTCGGGTGCTCACGCTGCTGTCTCCGTCACTGGACCAGAGATTGATGTAGTTGCACCCGCGGTCGATATCTACAGCACGAGCATCGACGGCAAGTACCGCAAGGGCACCGGAACCTCTGACGCGACGGCGATCGTGGCGGGTGCGGCTGCCTTGATCAGGTCCAAGTATCCGTACCTGCCGGCCCGAGAGGTGGCACATCGGCTGACCGCAACCGCCGTCGACAAGGGCCCTCCTGGGCGCGACGACGAGTACGGCTATGGAGTCATCGATCTCGTGGCGGCGCTGACGGCAGACGTACCGCCGCTGGGTTTTGAATCGGTGAGCGCTCCGGCCGGCGCTGGCTCGACCACAGCGACTGGCACTCGTCCGGGTGATGGGAGCGATGGTGCAACTAGGCGCGGCCTGGCCACCCTTGGTGTGATCTTGGCTGCCGGGGTCGGGTGGGTGGTGCTAGCGCGGCGACGCCGGCGTGGTGATGATCCGCCGCCCAGAATCAGCCGCTGATCGATCAACGAAGCGGTGATCGACTCAGATTTCTTGATGTCGGGCTGTCCGAGCCTGCGGGATGCCCCGAGATCCCGCCGACGAGTCGATTTCCGTGCCGAGGGAGTGCGGAAACCCGGTGATCCACTCGGCTTTCAGGAAGTCGCGGTGTCCCAGCAGCCCGGACACCGCGGAGTCCTGCAAGGCGAGTGGATCAAGGGCGGGTGGCACGCCCAGAGATCACCACTGCGCATTACCGCCCGCCACCGCCGACCACGGCCCACTGCGGGCACCGTGCGCTAGGCGGGCACCGTGCGCTAGGCGGGCCGCA